>DAOTXU010000127.1:0-14777 GCA_034435135.1 Anaerolineae bacterium
TAGTTCTTGGCCCCACATCGCATCGTTTTTCTTGAGATATTGCACTCAGAGAACCTATTGACAACGTACACCTCTTTGTGATAGAGTGAGAACGATCACGGGAACGATCACGAGAACCTTCATGACCAGGCGAGTGACCATTCAGGATGTCGCAAAGCGCGCTGGCGTCTCTTACCAGACGGTTTCGCGCGTCCTCAACAACCGCCCCGATGTCGCTGTAGAGACGCGCCGTCGTGTGCAACAGATCATTGCGGAACTGAACTACCGTCCCAGCGCCATCGCACGCGGGCTGATTTCGCGGCGGACCTATACGCTTGGTCTCATCACCGCTGACTTTAGCGACTACTTCTTCACGCAGGTTATCGTTGGCGCGGAAGCAGAGGCCCGAAAACACGGCTACTTCTTCATGTTGTGCAGCACCGAACGCAACCCCGCCGACGAACCGGAGTATCTGCGCCTGCTAACCGAACGGCATGTTGACGGCATTCTCTTCGCGCGCCCCAGCACCGAACAAGACGAGCGCCACATTGTCTCCCTGTTGCGCCAGGGCCTCCCGGTGGTCACCACGGCGTATCATGTTCCCGGCGAGAAGCTGACGGTCGTGGATGTGGACAACGTGGATGGCGGCTTCAAGGCGACACAGTGCTTGATTGACTGCGGTCGTCGGTGTGTGGGCATGATTACCGGCCCGTCCACCTGGAAGTCGGTCAATGATCGGTCTCGCGGCTACCGGATCGCCCTGGCGCAGGCCGGCATCGTCTACGATAAGACGCGCATTGAGCATGGCGACTGGTCCTACGAAGGGGGTTACCGCGCCATGCAACGCCTGCTGCAACGCGCGCCCGCTCTCACCGGGTTGTTCGCCCAGAACGACCGCATGGCGATGGGGGCGCTGCACGCGCTACGCGAAGCCGGGCGCAGCGTCCCTGGCGATGTGGCTGTTGTCGGCTACGATGATGTCCCCGTCGCCGCTTATGCTTACCCGCCCCTGACCACCATACGCCAACCGATGCAGGAAGTGGGCGAGGTTGCTACGCGCCTGCTGATTGAGGCTATCGACAATCCAGACGCAGAAAAACGGGAGATACTGCTCAAAGTGGAACTGGTGCGCCGAGCCTCGTGCGGCGCTCCTGGCTAAGTGAGCGGCTCAACGAGCGAAAGGAGTGATTAGCGGGGATAAGCACAGATCTCCAGACGTCGCGTAGCCATTGAGGGTGAAGAAGCACCCCAACGCACGCTGATCCTTGAGTTGATTCCCCATACTTATGAGGAGGATAGAGATGTCTAAGAAAGCTCTGCTGGCTGCGCTAGCCCTTCTGTTGACGGTCTTACCGGCGTTGGCGGTCAATGCACAGGAAGCCAAACCCAGCGGCAAAATCACGGTCTGGGGTTGGACGGCGGCGATCCGCGACACCATCGAAGCCAGCGGCGTCATGGAAGACTTCGCGGCTGAGTACCCCGACATCGAGGTCGAGTTTGTGTACTACGCGCCCGGTGACGTGTACACCAACCTGCCGCTCGCCCTCACCGCCGGCGAGGGCGCGCCGGACGTGAGCCTGGTCGAGAACAGCAACGTCGCGGAGATCGTCCACCTGGGCGGCCTGATGGACCTGACTGAGAAGGTCGAACCGTACCTCGACATCATGAGCGAGTACAAGTGGTACGACTGCGAGAAGGACGGCAGGTACTACTGTATGCCCTGGGACGGCGGTCCGGTGGTGATGTATTACCGCCGCGACGTGTTTGAGGCAGCCGGCCTGCCGACTGAGCCGGAGGAAGTGAGCGAGACCATCGCCACCTGGGCTGATTACCTGGAAGCCTGCCGGGCCATCAAGGAACAGACCGGCGCTTACTGCTTTGCGCACAACAAGGCCAACAACTACGCCCGCCTCTACGAAATGGTGCTCTGGCAGCAAGGCCTGGGTTACTATGACCCCGAAACCGGCGAAGTCACCGTGGACAGCGCAGAGAACATCGCCACACTGGAGATGCTGGGCCAGTTCTGGGAGGAGGACCTGGTCTCCGACTCGCTGGAGTGGACCGACCCCTGGTACGCCGAGCTGGCTGCGCTGGGAGACACAGAGCTGACGCCCATCGCCACGCTCGTCGAGGCGTCGTGGATGGACGTTTTCCTGAAGAGCTGGATCGCCCCCGGCACCGAGGGCAAATGGGGCGTCGCCTATATGCCGGCCTATGAGGAAGGCGGCATCCGCGCGGCCAACGACGGCGGCTCGGTCTTCGTCATCCCGGAGCAGACCAAGAACCCCGACGCGGCCTGGGCCTTTGTCGAGTTTACCCTGGGCCGCAGGGAGAGCCAGATCAAGCTCTTCGAGATCAGCGGGTTCCTGCCTTCCCTGGAGACCACATACGATGATCCGATCTTCCAGGAACCCGACCCGTTCTTCGCCGGCCAGGTCACCCGTCCGATCTACGCCGACGTCATGCAGCAGATCCCGCGCGCCGGCATCTACGGCCCTAACTACGGTATGATGCACGGTATCGTGGGCGTGGCTGTCCAACGGTACGGCACCGGCGACGCCAGCGCTGAGGATGCGTTGCGCGAAGCGGCAGAGGAGATTCGCGCCAACCTCGAATAATCACCGGCACAATCGAGGAGTGGGGAGAGCGACAGGCGCTCTCCCCACCGTATCGAGTGACAGGAGCGAGCGGCATGGCAGAGGAAGCGCTGCGGGTTCCCCGCCCGCAAAGTCGCCGGACGGCCCGGACGCGATGGGGCCAGTTGCGGCACGACATCTGGAAAAACCGCTGGGCATACGCCTTTATCTCTCCGTTTTACATCCTGTTCGCTGTCTTTGGCCTCTTCCCGGTTCTCTTCTCCGTCTATCTCAGCCTCCAGGAATGGAAAGGGGTGGGGCCGATGGAGTTCGTCGGCCTGAAGAATTACGAGTTTCTCTTCGGCGCGGGAGGCAAAGTCTTCTGGCTGTCCATCGGCAACGGCGTCATCCTGTTCTTCATGTACGTCCCGATCATGACGTTCCTCGCCATTGTCCTGGCCGTCATCCTGAACTCGAAGCTGGTCCGGTTCTTCCAGGCCTACCGCACGATGTTGTTCGCCCCCTACGTCACCTCGATGATCGCGGCAGGGTTTGTGTTCCGCCTCTTGCTCGAGGCGAAGGGCGGCCTGTTCAACACCGCGCTCGGCGCTGTGGGGTTGCCGGAGGTCCCGTGGTTGGAGGATTTCTGGTGGGCGCGGGTCTCGCTGTGTTTGCTCGTCACCTGGGCGTGGCTGGGCTACAACATGGTCATCATGCTGGCCGGCCTGCAAACCATCCCGCGCGAACTGACCGAGGCGGCCCTGATCGACGGCGCGAGCCAGGTTCAGGCGTTCTTCCGCATCACCATCCCGCTGCTGCGTCCGGTCATCCTCTTTTCGGTGATCCTATCCACGATGGGCAGCTTTAACCTCTTTAACGAGGTGATGGCGCTTACCAACGGCGGCGGGCCGATGCGCGCCACGCTCACGCCGATGGTGCAGATCTACAACGTGGCCTTTGGCGACTTTCGGTATGGGCGCGCCTCGGCGATGGCTTATGTATACTTCGCGTTGATCTTCATACTGACCATCGTGCAGTTCCGGTACGGCGGACGCGAGCGGTCGTAGAAGGAGCGAACCATGGCGATTTCACTCAGAACCCTCGGCGGCAAGGCCTTTCTGTACGCCCTGCTCACCACGATCGCTCTGTTCATGGTCTTGCCCTTCATCTGGATGCTGAGCACCTCTTTCAAGCCGCAGCACCAAATCTTCGGGCGTCCGCTCATCCTCATTTCGCCTGAAATGAGTCTGGAAGGTTACGCCTATATCTTCGAACATGGCGCGGTGCAGTCGCTGGTGAACACGGCTGCATACGCGACGACCTTCACCGTCATCTCCCTGTTCTTTTGCGCCCTCGGCGGCTACGGGTTCGCCAAATATCGCTTCCCCGGTCGCAATGCGCTCTTTGCACTGCTGCTCGGCACGATGATTATCCCCGGTGCCGTAACCATGGTGCCTTCGTACATCATTATGCTCAAGCTGGGGTGGATGGACTCCTTCGCGCCGCTCATCATACCGGGCGCGGCCAACGCCTTCGGCATCTTCTTCCTGCGCCAGTACATCAGCACCCTCTCCGACGAACTCCTGGATGCAGCGCGTATTGACGGGTGCAACGAATTCGGCGTGTTCTGGCGGGTGGTGCTCCCCATCATCGCGCCCGGTCTCATCAGCCTGGGGTTGATCTTTTTCATGAGTTCCTGGAACAACTTCCTTGGCCCACTGATTTACCTGAAGTCGCCTGAGAAATTCACCCTGCCCCTGCTGCTGATGAACTTTCAAGGCCCGCCCGGTTATTCTGCTTACCGCGAGTTCATGGGCCTGGCGGTGGTGAGCGTGGTGCCGCTGCTGGTCATTTTCCTGATCTTCCAGCGCCGCTTTGTGGAAAGCATTACCGAGGGCGCGATCCGGGGATAGCCTGAGGCCCCCTGGCCGGTAACGAAATCCGCGCGGCACTGTCTGCGGCGTGCGCCTGTCGACAGCGACCCTCAACGGCCGCATTGTCACCAGATAGGAGAATCGACCATGTGTGCGCTCACTGGCGCTGAAAGATCACCGCATACCCGCTCAGTATGGTTTCCTCGCCTTCGGCGTCGCAGGGCTGCGCGTCAAGCTCGCGCGTGGGATCGCTGCGGCCCGGCAGTTGCACGCGGTAAGCGCGGCCCTCCTCCATGGCGAAGTTGGCGAAGCCGGGGTCGTCGCCGGGCAGCAGGCCGGTGAAGAAGCGGTCCGAGCCGCCCGTCCACGTCACCTGCGCCTCGATGCCGGGGATGCCGCTCCCGTCGGCCTCGCGCACATAGACCTCGATCACGCCGGAGAAGCGCGGGTTGCAGAAGGGCGTAATGCTCACGATCTCAAACGGTCCGACGGGCGTGGGCGTGCGCGTCACGGTGGGTGTGATGTTGCTCAGGTCGGGCGTCCGGGTCGGGGTGGGGGTGGAGGTTGGCGTCGGAGTCACCGTCGGCGTGGCGGTGGGCACGACGATCAGCACGGTGGCGGGCGGGGTTCCGGTCGGCGGCATGGCGATGTCGGCGCAGGTGGCCTCGCCATAGGCGCGCGCCAGGTCCACCAGGGCAGCGGTCAGCTCTGGGTCTTCGGCGCGGCGGAAGAAGTCGCACGCCACGCGCGCCACCTCGACGCCGGGGCGGTCGAAGTTGAACGGCTTCAGGCGCTCATCGGCGCGCGCCCGGTCGCGGTCATTCTGGTAGGCGAGCGCGATCAGGGCCATGTACCGCTCGCGCGCGGCGTCGCCGAGTTGCCAGGGAGCGGTGTTGTACTCGACCACCGGGTTGACCACCCAGGTGTAAAACAGGGCAATCCCCAGCCCGGCCAGCAGGCCGACGACCAGCCCAATCCACGAGACATTGCGACGCATGGACGCTACTCGGTATCGGAAGCAGTCGGGAGCCGGTAAGGTTCCATCAAAGGCGTCAGCCTGCCGAAGCCCTCGGCCAGCGCCACCAGGTCGGTGATGTCGTTCGGGCTGCGCCGCTGTGAGATATAACGTTCGGTCACGTCCTGCACCCACGCCGGGATGTTCTCGACGCCCAGCGGTTGCAGTCGCTCGCGGGCAAGTTCCAGGTCGCGGTCGTGCCGGAACGCGGCGGCGACCGTGACGGTGTACTCCTCTTTGTACAGGCGGTGCAACAGGTTCAGCGGGCTATCGACATACTGCACTGGCGCGATCACCCACCCAATCAGGAACCCCGCCAGCACGCCGATCAGCGCGCCGGCCGTGACTGAGACCAGGATTCGCCGCATCGTTGGCCTTCCGTTAGGTGACCCGCTATAATATCGCAAAGCCGGGGTTTGCGGCGCCCCGGCTTGCGTCATGCCGGAGGTGGGACTTGAACCCACATGGGTCACCCCGCGCGATTTTGAGTCGCGTGCGTCTGCCTATTCCGCCACTCCGGCTACGGTGAAAAGTATAAGCCATCTCACGCCCGGCGTCAAAGTCTATTCGCTGAAACGTTAGCATCTGATGGACGAGGCGGCGCTTATCAAGCAGGCTCAGCGCGGCGACGTGGATGCGTTCAACACGCTGGTGTTGCGCTACCAGGACGCCGTTTACAACCTGGCGTACCGTATCCTGGGCGATTCCGACGCGGCCACCGACGCATCCCAGGAGGCGTTTATCTCGGCCTACCGCGCGCTGGAGCGCTTCCGGGGCGACAACCTCAAGGCGTGGCTGATGCGCATCGTGACCAACGCCTGCTACGACGAACTCCGCCGCCAGAAGCGCCGACCCACGACCTCGCTCGAAGCGCTGTACACCGTGACCCCCAGCCCGCTCGTGAGCCGGCTCGAAAACCCCGAAAGCCTCGCGCAGCAGAGCGACCTGATCCGCGCGGTGGAGTCGTGCATTAACGAGCTTCCACCCGACCAGCGCGTCGTCGTTGTGCTATCGGACGTGGAAGGCTACAGCTACCAGGAGATCGCCCAAATCGCCGGCGTGTCGTTGGGCACGGTCAAGTCGCGGCTCAGCCGCGCCCGCGCCCGCCTGCGCGACTGTCTGCGCGGGGTGAAGGAACTTTTGCCGCAAGAGTATCGTTTAGAGAGTGAGGACAGCGAGTAAGCTGGGTGTTTAAGGGATCGACCGCATGGCCGAGCATGACCTCGAGCGCGAACTGGAACGCCTGTCGGCCTATATCGACGACGAGCTGACGCCTGAAGAGCGCCGGGCAGTTGAGGCGCGCCTGGCGCAAGACCCGGCGCTGCGCGAGGCGGTGAACGAAATGCGCCAGAACGCGCACCTGCTCACCGGGCTGCCGCGCGTGAAAGCCCCGCGCAACTTCACGCTCGACCCCGCGGTCTACGGTCGGCGGGCGCGCGGCTTCAACTGGTGGGGTGTGCGCATCGCCGGGGCGATGGGGGCGGTGGCTTCCGTCATGCTGGCGATAGGAGTTGTGCTGATTCTATCGACGGGCCTGCGGCCGCCTGCTGCTCCCCCAGCGGCGACCAATGCGGCTGTGTCGATGTTACAGGAGACCCAAACGCAGGCAGTGGAGGCGGAAGCGCAAATGACGGCGACCGCCTCCGCGTTCGCCAGGGAGGGGATCGAGACTGCCGAAGATATGGGCGATCAAGCGATGGCGCAGTTGGCCGCCGGAGCGCCGACCGCCACAATCGCCCTTATGGGAGATGCAACTGCCGCTCCGGGGGCCGATGAGGGGTATGCAGCGCTCGATGCCGCGGCACGGGCGGCGGCGACTGCCTCGCCTGCGCCGACGCAGGCGATGACGCCAGTGGCGCCGGCGGCCATGATCACTGCGTCGCCGACTGAGATGGCGCTGAGGGGGACGACGGAGCCGTCGGCCAGCCTGCCTCCGCCCCACCCTCTGCCCGACACTGGAGGCGGCGTCCCTTCGGACGGCGCGGAAGCGCCTGCTATAGCTTTGGAAGCAGCGGGCGGCGGTCCCGGCGAGAGCGCGCCTCCGGCCACACCGACGCAGATTCCCCCGCGCACGGCGACGCCGCCTCCGACCGCTACCGCGACCGACACGTCTACGCCGCCGCCAACCGCGCCCCCGCCGCCTACAGAGGCCGCAACGGCCACGTCTCCCGCGACGAGCACGGTTACAGCGACACACACGCCTACTTTCACAGGCACGCCGACATCGACCGCCACCCCCGCCGAGGTTGCATCGGCGGGTGAAGCCCCGCGCGCGGCAGAAGAGCGTGCTTCTGCCCAGGAGGCGATGCGCCGAGCGATTGATCCCGGCCCGGCGTTGATCATGGCCGGGGTGGCGCTGCTCCTGCTGGCGAGCACGCTATACCTCTTCGCCCGCTTCCGCCGCCGCTGAGTCTTTCTACCTGCTATACGGGGTCGAGAATGGTGCAAAAGCCGGTGGTCGTCATTGCCGGCGCGCCCGATTGGGCGGAGGCGGTCGCAGCATCGCTGACGCGGGAGGGTTTCGCGTCGGTTCGCTACGTAGACCAGAAGCGATACGTCGCGCGGTTGACCGACGACCAGGCCGCGATGATCCTGGTGGACGGCGATTGCGGCGATGAGAGCTGGCGCTTTTGGGTAACGACGCCCAAGGCCAGCCCGGCGACGCGCCGGATTCCGGTTGTGCTCGTGTCGGGCAATCTCGTCACGCGCCGCGAGGCGCGTGACGTCGGCGCGGATATGGCGCTCACGCCGGAGAAACTGCTGTCGGCGTTGCCCACGCTACTGGCCGATCACGCGCGTGTGCCGGACTCAACGCGCCTTGATGCGCTGGCCGGCCAGTGCGCCGAGCCGCTGCCGCCGGAGGCGCGCGAGGCCATCGCAGCATTCAACGCCGGCGAGTTCTACAAACAGCATGACCGATTGGAGGCGCTCTGGAGGCGGGAACCGGGGCCGGTGCGCGACCTGTATCGGGGCATCTTGCAGGTGGGGGTGGCGTATTACCAGATCACGCGCGGCAACCGACAGGGCGCGCTCAAGATGTTGCTGCGGAGCGTGCAATGGCTGGCGGACCTGCCGGATGTGTGCCAGGGCGTGGACGTGAAGCAACTGCGCACGGACGCAAACCGGGTGCGCGAAGCGCTGGAGCACATAGACAACGCGGACATCGCGCGCTTTGATCGGGGGCTATTGCGACCTGTCAACCTGATGGACGCGGCAGGTTAGCGAAGGACAGCGATCTGTAGGTATTTCGTGTAGTCATAACACAAGGGAGGGCGCGCCAGCGCTCAGGCCGGCTTCCGCGAAATTCTACCCCTTGCGTCCTTCCGGGCTACGCGGGAGTTCCAGCTTCATCTGCTCACCGGTGCCGCCGCGCATGACCATGATGACCTCGGCCATGATGCTGACGGCGATCTCTTCGGGCGTCTCGGCGTTGAGTTCCAGCCCAATCGGGGAGTGGACGCGCGCGAGTTGCGCCTCGCTGACGCCCATTTCCCGCAGTTTCTGCGCGGTCACCGCCCAGCGGCGGCGGCTGCCAATAGAACCGATGTACGGCACGGGGCTATCCAGCAACGGCGGCAAGAGGTCCAGGTCTACCGACACGCCGCGCGTCACCGAGACGATGTAAGTCTGCCGGGTCTTGGGGATGCGCTTGAAGACCTCGGCAGCCGGCACAGGGAGATAAACGTCAGCGTCGGGGATAAAGTCGGGGTTGCAGTACTCCGGGCGGTCGTCGGTGACGACGACGCGGAAGCCGAGCCACTTCGCCAGCGCCGCCACGGCCTTGCCCACGTGCCCGCAGCCGATGACGACGACGGTCGGCTCCGGCGTGAGCGGCTCAAGGAAAACCTCCATCGTGCCGCCGCACACGCCCACGTCGCCGGCGTTGGGGTCAACAAAGTCGTAAGCGGTCACGCTGCTCTCCCCGGTTTCAATGGCCTTCTTGGCTTCGTCAATGACGCGCTTTTCCATCTCCCCGCCGCCGATGGTGCCCAGAAAGCGTCCGTCCGCGAAGATCAACATCCGGCTGCCGGCGCGGCGGGGCACCGCGCCGCGCGTGCGGATCACCGTCGCCAGCGCGACCGTTTCGCCGGCGTCTTGCGCTGCGATGATAGCCTGGTAGATGTCGCGGTCGGGCATGATGCGGCTCCTTGACAGACGTGCTCAAGGAAATGGGTTGAAGGATAGATGTAAAGGAATTGTAACGCTCCTGGCCAGCCTGTCCCAATCTTGGGCTGGCGGCTGCGAGTCTACGATCCTTTTATGGACGATGTCGCTAAACATTGTTAAGATTAGCGTGTGATGGTCTCTGACCCTGAAAGATGCACATTGTGATGAGACGAAAAATCGGGAAGCTCCCCTTATGGCTCTCAATTAGCGTGATCTTTGCTGCGCTCTGGTTGGCCCAGCCGACAGCGGCGCTGGCGCACGAGACCGGCACGGCGCACATCGAGCCGGAGGTAATCGTGTTGGCGGTGGCGATTCCGGTGGTCATCATCGCCATCGGCGCGGTGATCGCCTTTTACGCGCTACGCTCTGGCAAGAATAACGCGCCTCAGGAGGGGTCACCCGAAAACGCGCCCGATCACCAGTCCGCCAGCGACGTGCAACAGGCACCGTGAGCGGCCAATCTCTGACGTTGCTCTAACGTTTTTGGATAGACAGCAGGGCCAAAATTCGTTATACTTCTCACAAACAGGCAATTTGGGGCGACAATATCTTATTATCGGCTTGCACAGGGATCGGTCTTGAAGATATGAAGCGCAGGTTGCGAAATCACCGGCGTTGGGGCGCCGTTGGCGTGGTCGTAGCGGCGCTTTTGTCCCTCCCGGCCCAGGCTTTGGCGCATGGACCGTCGGGCACGGGCGGCGGTGAGGAGTTCACCCGGACGTTTATCATCGTGCTGGCAATCGCCGCCCCGATTTTCCTGCTCGTGCAGGGGTTGTTGATTTTCGCGGTGGTCCGCTACCGGCGCAAGTCGGACGACGAGATGCCCAGGCAAGTGACCGGCAACCGCCGGCTCGAATTGACGTGGACGTTGGGATCGTTTGCGATCATCCTGGTGCTGTTTGGGATCACCGTGGCCGTGCTCTCCCGCGACTCTGGCGTGCCGGATAACGCGATGCACATTGAAATCACCGGCCACCAGTGGTACTGGAAGTTCCACTATCCCGAAACCGGCGTTTCGGTTGACTCTCAGACCGGCGCATCGTTGATGATACCCGCGGAGCGCGCGGTGGCGCTGGATATTACATCTGACGATGTGCAGCATTCGTTTTGGGTACCCGAATGGGGCGGTAAGGTTGACGCCATCCCCGGACGGGTAAACACGATCTGGTTTGACTTTCATGAGACCAGGTCGTTCGTCGCGCGCTGCGCCGAGTATTGTGGCAAGTCGCACTACGAGATGCTTGCCAATGTCGAAGTTGTCGATGGCGAGGTGTTCGACGCCTGGATGGCTGAGCAAATCGCGCGGATGGCAGCGCATGAGATGGTTGGCACCGAGCTGGACACGCCGCTGCCTGAGGGCGACGCCGTCGCTGGCGAGCAAGTGTTTTTAAGTCAGGGGTGCCAGAGCTGTCATGGGCAACAGGACAGCAGTTCGGGGCCGGCGCTTGCTGGCGTCGGACAGCGCGTGGCGACGCGCCGCGCGGGGTACACCCCAGAGCTATACCTGCACGAGGCGATTGTCCAGCCCTGCGCTTACCTGGTGAATGGCTATCCCTGCATTATGCGGAAGGATTACGGCGAAAACCTCACCCCGCAACAACTGGCCGATTTGATCGCGTATCTGTTGAAGCAATAATGGGCGCGATGTAAAGAGGTTCTGCAATGGCGACTGCAACGACGACCTACCCAACCCAGGCGCAGCCGCGCGGCATCCTGGCCTGGGTGTTGACTGTCGATCACAAAAAGATCGGCCTCCTGTACATCGGCACGGCGTTTGTCGCGTTCATGCTCTCCGGCTTCCTGGCGATGCTGATCCGCACGGAACTGGCCTCGCCGGGGATGCAGATCATGACCGCAGACCGGTACAACCAGGTTTTTTCCGTTCACGGCACGACGATGATCTTCCTCTTCATCATCCCGATGCTGGCCGGCCTGGGCAACTACCTGGTGCCGCTGCAAATCGGCGCGCGCGACATGGCCTTCCCGCGCCTCAACATGCTGAGCTACTGGCTGTACCTGTTCGGCGGTATCATGATGTTCGCCAGTTTCCTCGCCCCGCAGGGCGCGGCGGCGGTTGGCTGGACCGCCTATGTCCCCCTGAGCAGTGCGCAATTCTCGCCCTACACGGGGGTCGATCTGTGGATTCTCAGCGTGGCGTTGGTGGGCACGTCGTCGCTGATGGGCGCGGTCAACTTCATGGCGACGATTGTCAAGATGCGCGCGCCCGGTATGACGTGGCGGCGGTTGCCGCTGTTCACCTGGGGCGTGTTAAGCGCGAACTTCATGGTGCTCATCGCCACGCCGATGGTCACGAGCGGCCTGGTGCTGCTCCTCGCCGACCGTCACTTGGGGACGCAGTTTTACGTCGTGGAATCCGGCGGCGACCCGGTGCTGTGGCAACATCTGTTCTGGTTCTACTCGCACCCGGCGGTTTACATCATGGTCCTGCCGGCGATGGGTGTGATCTCGGAAGTGCTCCCGGTCTTTTCGCGCAAGCCGATTTTCGGCTACACCGCGATTGCGGCGTCCTCGGTGGCGATTGCAGTGCTGGGCTTCGGCACCTGGGCGCACCATATGTTCACGGTGGGGCTGGGGCCGGTGCTGGAATCGCTGTTCGTGCTCTCGACCATGATTATCGCCGTGCCGACCGGGGTGAAAATCTTCAACTGGCTCTTCACGGCCATCGGCGGCGCGCTGAAGTTCGACACGCCGCTTTTGTTCGCGCTGGGATTTATCGCCTCGTTCGTGAGCGGAGGCATCAGCGGCGTGATGCAGGCGATGCTCCCCATCGACACCCAGGTGCACGACACTTATTGGGTGGTGGCGCACCTGCATAACGTCTTGTTCGGCGGGAGCGTGTTCGGCATCTTCGCGGCTATCTATTACTGGTGGCCGAAGATGTCCGGCTGGCGGCTGAACGAGCGCATGGGCAAGATCCACTTCTGGACCATGTTCATCGGCTTCCACCTGACGTTCATGCCGCAGTATGTGCTCGGTCTGATGGGGATGCAGCGCCGTATCGCCGACTATGGACTTGACCCGGTGTCGCAGGGGTGGGTGGACTGGAATCGTCTCTCCACGCTGGGCGCGTTCCTGACCGCCGTCTCAACATTGTTCTTCCTCGCCGCGTTGTTCGCGGGGTGGCGCAGGCGAGTCCCGGCAGGAAGCGATCCCTGGGAGGGCGACACCCTGGAGTGGATCACCCCATCGCCGCCGCCGCCGTATAACTTCGAGCAGATTCCCGTCGTCCGCAGCCGGCGGCCTGCGCGCGACGCTCGCCTGGGCGTGATCTCAGAGGACGGTCACTGATGACAGATCATGTGAAAGTGCCCGAAGACGACGTTGCTTCGGAGGCATGTCTAGACGAGCGCGCAGCAACTGACGCGCACAACGGCCATGACGCGCATGGCGAAGCGATCCCGACCCCGTTCCCTACCGTCGGGCCATTGATCGTGGGCCTGGGGGCGACCGTGCTGATATTGGGCATCATGTGGCTGCCGCTGCTGCCGGTGGGAGCAATCGTCACGCTGGTAGGCATCGGGGTGATGACCCACCGCTCGAAGGCGCAGCTTGCGGTCGATCACCACACGGAATGGGAGATGCGGCAGGTTTTGCCCAACGTCGATCTCGCCAAGCTGGGCATGTGGGTGTTCCTCGCTTCGGAGGTAATGTTCTTTGCGGCGCTGATTTCGACGTTTATTCACTTCAAAACCCAGCCGGAGTTCAGCCAGGTGGTTACTGCGCACGGCGTCAGGAATCCGATGGAAATCCTGAGCCTGCCCCTGGTGACGGTGAACACGTTCCTGCTGCTCGCCAGCAGCTTTGCGGCGGCCAGCGCGTTAGCCGCACTGAGACAGGGCCGGCAGGGAGCGTTCCGGGGCCTGCTGATGACGACCCTTGTGCTCGGCGCGATCTTTCTCACGATTCAGGGGATCGAGTGGAGCGAGCTGTTCCGCGAGGGGATTAACGCCGAGACGCTGTTCGGGACCGGCTTCTTCACGACGACGGGATTTCACGGCTTGCACGTGTTCGTCGGCCTGGTGGCGCTGTTGTTCATTCTGGCGCGGGCGTTCCGGGGCGCCTACACATCGAAGAACCCGATGGGCATCGAGTTGTTCGGGTTGTACTGGCACTTCGTGGACGTGGTGTGGATTGTGCTGTTCACGCTGATCTACCTGATCTGAGGATGGCCTATGGCGATAACGACCGAACTTGAGTGCGAACAGGCCCAGGTCGCGGAGGTTCAGGCTGCCCGCCGCTTACCGCGCCTCTCTTATCCCGACGGCTTAGGCGTGCTGCTCGGCGTCGTGATGCTCGGCACATTCCTGTTCCTCCCCTGGCTGAATCTGCCCGCCGAGAGTTGCACGGGGGTGAGCTTGCTCTCGGAAAGATTGCCCGGACTCGAGGGGCGGATTTCTATACCGGCGCTTATCCCGCTTGCCGCTCTGTCGGGTGTGTTGTTCTCGCTCGTATCCCTGTTGGGCCTGCGCCTGAGCCGCGTCGGATCGGCGTTGGTCTTGTTCAGTGGTCTGGTAGGTGTCGCGTATTTCGTCATATTCTTCTTTCAGAACGCAGACGCCAGGTCGGTCACCTACATGGCCGGTCCTGGCTTCTGGGTGGCGTTCTTCGCCACCGGCGGCCTGGTCGCGCAGATTGCCATCCCGCGCGCCGGGCTGGACCTGCCGGGGCTAATGGGCATCGGTGCGGACGAGACGAGCGAGCATGTGTACCTCGGCATCTTCGGCGGCAAGTCGGCGCTGATGTTGGAGCGGATAGCCGCCTGGATTGGCTCACAGCCTAAGTATGTGGCGGTGTTCGCCTGGCTGGCGATCCTTACCCTGCTGGAAGTGAGTCTTGCCTCGATTGACTTCCCGCTCACTGCTCTGGCGCTGGTGACGCTCTCTGGGGTCAAGGTGCTGTTGGTCGTGGGTTACTACATGCACCTGAAGACTGATAGCCGGCTCTTTACGTACATCTTGTTGGTCCCGGCGCCGTTTGTGGTTATTCTTCTCCTCGCGTTGCTCGTGGGGCTGTAAGGATGTTGGCGAAGTCTCCTGCCCCCCAGACTAACGCATTGATTCTGGGTGTGAAATGTGCTATGATTCCCGGCGTGTTCGGGGCGTAGCGCAGTTTGGCTAGCGCGCTACAATGGGGTTGTAGAGGTCC
>DAOTXU010000128.1:0-4989 GCA_034435135.1 Anaerolineae bacterium
AATGCTCCAAGTGGGATAAGGGATATACGGAGCGTGAGATCATGGACGCAAGAACCTGCAACGATTTGGATGTGAGGGATCAAGCCAGCTCCTTCGCTGAGGTCTTTCTCTTCATCGACGCTTTAGGGAAGAAACTGAGGCGGGCTTTAGGACAGGTGATTCGAGGAATCGGTCTCACGCCCTCTCAATATATTCTGTTGAATCTGTTATGGCAAGAGGATGAACGCCCCTTTGGAGAGCTGGCGTCAACATGCTGTTGTTCGCGCCCTACCGTCACGGGAATCGTCGATACGATGGAAAAGAAAGGCCTGGTGATCCGTGCACAGAACCCCGATGATCGAAGAAGCATCCTGGTCAGACTCGGCGAAAAGGGGAAAGCGCTCAAACACACAACACCTGCTCTAGAAACAGTCTTTAGATATTGTTGCTCTAATCTCGACCCTGACCAACTGCGACAACTGAGCGCGCTGTTAAGAAAGCTTGATGAGAGCATACAGGCATAGCGTACAGGAATGCGGCCCTGCTTTTTGGGTCAATGTGCATGGGGCAACGGCTGGATTTTGCCCTTGAATGTTGAATAGAGACAAGACAATGACCGAACGTGTCTTATTAGTCGTTTTGGCGCACCCCGACGACGAGAGCTTCGCCATCGGCGGCACGCTGGCAAAGTACGCCGCTGAAGGTGTCCGTGTGGTCCTGATCTGCGCCACGCGGGGCGAAGCGGGCATCCTGGGTCTGCCGGCGCGGGCAGCAGCCCAGGTCCGGGAGCGCGAACTGCGCCGCGCTGTGGCCACGCTCGGAGTCGCACAGGTCCGGTTCCTGGGATACCCCGATGGCGCGCTCGCGCTGGCTGAGGAGGAGGCGGTCGTCAGCGCGCTGGTGGAGGCGATGCACGAACTCTGGCCCCAGGTCGTCGTCACCTTCGGGCCGGACGGCATTTCGGGCCATTCTGATCACGTGGCGATCCACCGGCTAACCACACTGGCTTTCGACCGGGCGGACGTGCCCGCCTGCCTGTACTACATCGCGCCTTCAGAGGCGACGTTGCAGGGCTGCAGCGTTGCGCCGCCGGAAGCGGTGGCGGGCGAGCCGGTGGTCGGGATCGACGTGAGCGCGCACCTGGTTACCAAGGTACGCGCCATGCAGCGCCACGCCAGCCAGAACCCACCGTTTCCCGGCCCACCCGAAGTGGAGGCGACCCGCCTGGCGTGTCATGAATACTTCACGCTGGCGCGTCCAACCGACCGAGAGGGCGATGAGACGGACCTGTTCTGCGTCGCGCCCAAAGAGATGGCCTGGCAGTGCTAGAGAGAAGAGATTGGAGAGAATGTCCGAACGCGCTTTGAAAGAGCAAACGATTGCGCCGGCGACGCGCGCCGGCTGGGATTGGTCCCGCATCGTGAGCCTGGCCCTGGCGGCGGCGGGCCTGCTGGTGGCGCTCTATCTCACCTACGCCGAGCTGCTGATCGACACCTCAACAATGGCGTGCCCCTCGGAGGGGGGCACGGTCCTCGGCCTGCCCATCGACTGCGGCACGGTGAACACCAGCCAGTATGCGACGGTCGGGCCGATCCCGGTCGCGCTCCTGGGCGTGGCCGGCTACCTGTGCATCCTGCTGGTCCTCTCTTTGGAGAATCGCCTGAGACTGCTGGTGGAGCACGGGCGCCTGCTCTTCTTCGGCCTGACCTTGTTCGGTTTCGCGTTTTCCATGTATCTCACGTGGGCTGAGGTAGCGCAGATCAAGGCATTCTGCTCCTGGTGCATGGCCTCGGCAGCGGTGATGACCGCGCTCTTTGTCGTCGCCCTGTTCCGCCTGGGGCAGCAATTGAGGGGTCTCGACAGAGATGAACCTGCCTCTTGAGATAGACCGGGCCGCTGGTTCGATCCGCAAGGATACGAGTCACATGGCTTCAGGATGGCGCTTCCAGAATGTGGGTGACGACGGTTGCGCCGCTCCCGCCGACGTTCTGGATCATGCCTAGGCGCGCGCCAGGGATTTGGTTGACGCCGGCCTGCGCGCGCAACTGGGTCACGGCATCAACGGCCTGGTAGACGCCCGTCGCGCCCACCGGGTGCCCGCGCGCCTTCAGGCCGCCCATCGTGCAGACCGGGATGCGTCCCTCGCGGAAGATGTCGCCGTCCAGGGCGAGGCGCGTGCCTTCACCTGGCGGGGCAAAGCCCGCCGCCTCCAGGCTGAGCGCCGACACGATGACAAAAGCATCATGGAGTTCAAAGAAATCAATGTCGCCGGGCGTGACACCCGCGCGTTCGTAGCACTGCCGCGCCGACAGCGCCGCCGCCTGCATCCGGGTGGGTTGTTTCCGGTTGTGCACGGCGATGGTGTCGGTGGCGCTCGCGCTGGCGCGGGCGACCTCGGCGGGGCAGAGCACCACCGCCGCCGCCCCATCGCTGATAGGCGAGCACCCCAGCAGGTTGAGCGGCGGGTTGACCATGGGCACCTTGTTGTAGCTTTCGACGGTAACAGGCTGCGGGAACATCGCATAGGGGTTGTTGGCGGCGTTGCGGTGCGCGTTGACCGCGAACGGCGCAAAGGCGCTGGCGTCCACCCCGTATTCGTACATGTAACGCTTCATAACCAGCGCGTTGATGGCGACGAAGCTCAGCCCCTGGTCTACCTCGTACTCGGCGTCGGCGGCCATTGCCAGCCCTGCCGTGACGGCGGGCAAATTGTGGTCGGTCATTTTCTCGACGCCGCAGACGACCACGAAATCGGCCAGGTCCCCGGCGACCGCCAGATAGCCCAGACGCCGCGCCGCGCCGCCCGACCCGCAGGCGGCTTCGACCTTGACTGCCTCCACGCCGCGCAACCCGGCGTGGTCCGCGATCAGCGCCCCCAGGTGCGCCTGGCCGTTGACCGCGCCGGAGAGCATATTCGACACGTACAGGCTGTCAACCCGCTCGATGTGCGCGTCGCTCAGGGCGGCGTGGATGGCCTCACACGCCAGTTGTTTGAGGGACAGTTCCCACCGCTCGCCGATTTTCACCTGGCCGGCGCCGATGATGCTGACTTCACGCATCGTGCATCCCTCCCTGTGCTGAAGGCGACGGCGCCGATTATAGGGCGGCAAAGCTGCCAAAGGCTCCCAAAAGCTATCCAGTCTGTCGCACGCCCGGAGATGTCCGGCCCGTTGAAGTAGAGTAGTGGGTGGAAGGACAGCGCATTATGAATACAGGAATGCCTAGCCAGGCCCATAAGACAGTCTACTCAGCCGTTATCGACAACCCCGTCGCGCTTCGCCTCAGCAATGCAGAGGCTCGCCAGCTGGCCGCTGGCTTCAAGGCGCTGGGCCACCCGGCGCGCATCCAGATCGTTGACCTGCTCAATCGCTGCGGTGGACGGCACTGTGTGCATGCGATTGAGGAGCAAATTGACCTCGCACAGCCAACCATCTCGCGCCATCTCAAGGTGCTGCGGGATGCGGGGTTGGCCGCTTCCGAGCGCCGAGGGGTATGGGTGTACTACGTCATCCTGTCCCAGGCGCTGGCGCAATTGCGCGCGCTGCTGGAAGAGATGGAGCAGCAATCGGCTTCTGCCGAATATTTCCCAGGACCCACGACGAGTTTCCCGGAGAAAGTGACGATGACAGCTCAACCCGTACCCTACCCACCTTGACAGGTATTGGTTCGAGATTATAATTCAACGGCGGTTGAACTATCAACGCAGACGAAGCGTCCGGAGAGAGCGACTATGCCCGGTTAATCCATACCGTTGCCCGCGATGATGACCTGGAGACTGTCCAGGATTTCCGAATTCAAAGTCCTATTCCTAAGGAGAATAACATGTCAACAAACGTTTCCGCCCAAACCGGCGCGGTTTTCCAGCGCCTCTCGTTGCTCGACCGTTTCCTGCCGCTGTGGATCTTCCTGGCGATGGCCGCCGGAGTCGCGCTGGGCGCAATGGTCCCCGGCATCCAGGAGACGTTCGATGCGCTGCGCATTGACACGGTGTCCTTCCCCATCGCCGTCGGCTTGCTGTGGATGATGTACCCCGTGCTCGCAAAGGTCAAGTATGAAGAACTGGGCAAGCTGCGCGGGCAGGGGCGGCTCTTCGGTGTGTCGCTCTTGCAGAACTGGATCATCGGCCCGGCGCTGATGTTTGTGCTCGCGTGGCTGTTCCTCTAGGACCTGCCCGAATATCGCACCGGCCTCATCATCGTCGGGCTGGCGCGCTGCATTGCGATGGTGCTGATCTGGAACATGCTCGCCGGCGGCGACAACGAGGATTGCGCCGTGCTCGTGGCGCTGAATTCGGTGTTCCAGATCATCATGTACAGCCCGCTGGCGTTCTTCTACCTGACGGTCGTGCCGGGGCTGTTCGGCGCGGACACGGCAGAAGTCGGCGTGAGCATGGGGGACATCGCCAAGAGCGTGTTCATCTTCCTGGGCATCCCGCTGGCGGCGGGCGTGATCACGCGCTTCGCGCTCATCCGCCGCAAAGGGCGCGAATGGTACGACGGCGAGTTTGCGCCGCGCCTGGGCCGGACCGCGATCATCGGCCTGCTGTTCACCATCGTGGTGATGTTCAGTATGCAGGGTGAGAAGATCCTCCAACTGCCCGGCGACGTGGTGCGCATTGCCATCCCACTGCTGGCATACTTCGTGCTGATGTTCGCGCTCAGCTTCTTCCTGTCCAGACGCCTGGGCTTCCACTACAGCGAGTCGGCGACGCTCTCCTTCACCGCCGCGAGCAACAACTTCGAGCTGGCGATTGCGGTCGCGGTGGCGTCGTTCGGCATCGCGTCCGGGCAGGCGCTGGCGACCGTGGTCGGCCCGCTGATCGAAGTGCCGGCGTTGATCGGGCTGGTCTATGTGGCGCTGTGGCTGGGGCGCAGGTTCTTCCAGGGCGACCCGACCGCGCCCGCATCGCAGCGTCAAGTGGCTGTGAAGGGTTGATCTCCAATGAGCGACAGGCAACGGGTTTTAATCCTGTGCACGGGCAACTCGGCGCGCTCGCAGATGGCCGAGGGC
>DAOTXU010000129.1:0-1748 GCA_034435135.1 Anaerolineae bacterium
AGCCCGATACCGGGCACAACCAGCGTCAAGAGCCGCTCATCCATTGCTCACGCTCGCGTTCCAGTATTCGCAGCTCCTGCGCCCAGTCGTGGAGCGCCAGGCACAGGCCCGCGACGTCCGGATGGCCGGCAAGGATCTGCCGTTGGATCTCCGCAATCTCCTGGCGGCATCGCTCGATCTCACGCTCGAGCTTGCATTCGCTCGCTACGGATTTCATCGAAGCTGCGTCCATCGCCTTCCAGTGTCGCCACCTTGCCGGCGAATTCCTGCCACCGGCGGATAATCACATCGCAGTACGGTGGATCAATCTCCATCAGCCGCGCCCGGCGCCCGAGCTTTTCACAGGCGATCAGCGTCGAGCCCGAACCGCCGAACAGATCCAGCACCGATTCGCCCGCCTTCGAGGAATACGTCAGCGCGCGCACGGCCAACTCGACCGGCTTCTCGGTCAAGTGCACCATGGAAGCCGGGTTGACCTTCTTGACGCTCCACACATCCGTCGCGTTCTTGATCTCCGGGTTGAACCAGTGCCCCGCGCCCTCACGCCAACCATAGAAGCAGTTGTGCGTCACCATGCCATCAGCTACGTAATGGCCGTAGCGAGCCACGTCCATGGAATAAACATCGCCGTCGAACGCCTCCGACTCCACATGCACCGTTTCCCACTGCGTCTGCTGGCCACCATTGACCGCCACGGGAATCATCATTACGCCCGCAAGAAGATTGCACGCGCGAACTCGCAACGCTGTCCGAACGCCGATCTTCTCCCGCGTGTGGTTGGCGATCAGGAACGGGTGGCCGATGGACCTGCCGTGGTCGGCCAGCAGGCGCATTGCATTCTGTGCCAGGCGCGTCAGGTCCAAGCGATCATAGAGAGCGCGGACGTCTGCCATTGCCCTTCGCGACGACGCGGTCTCCGACCAGGTTGTGGTCGGGATGCCATATTCAGCCAGAACGAGCTGCTCGGCGATGGTCGCCTCGACGTTGGAAGGATGCACGGACAGAATCCAGGCCGCCTCGCCGCCTTCGGTTTTGAGCCGGTGCTTTACGCCGAAGCCCCACGTCGATCGAAGCTTTGACTTCCCGACGCGCCACCACGGCCCTCGGCGCATCAAATAGACGCACCACCAGTCGCGCGCGTGCGGCGCGAGCTTGACGCTCCAATGGTGGCCTGGCGTGCACCAGGTCGCACGACCTCCCGCACGAACTGAAAGAAGGGGACCGCGGTACGGCCGGGAGGTCCGGCGGATTGGCAAACCCTCGCGAATTCCCACCAGCACGTTGGAATTACGGCTGTAGCTGACAACCCTGTCGCCGTCGCGCAGGCTCTGAATCGGAACGTTGCCGTCCGGTGTGAGCACCTCCGTCTCTCCCGGCTGGCACCATTCATGATTGCCCATAAAGTCCTTGCGGGTGAGCACCGGGTGTTCCTTGACCCAGATAATCGCCTGCGAGAAGTACAGGCCGCATTCGGCGAGCGCCGGCGGATAGTTGGCGCAGTTGGCGTAACCGCCCCAGATGTAGAACGCGCCGCCGGGCTTGAGCGCTTCCGCCAGATTGCCGAACCATTTTCTGAGGAGGACGTCGTAATCGCCGTCCTTCATGAAGTCGTTGGCGAGCGCGCGGTCCTTCGGCCGCATCTTCTTCGTAGTGGCCTTGGCCTTGGAGGCGCCCCGGTGAAGATAAAAGCTCTGATGATGCTTCAGACCTTTTCTGTGCGCTATCTCGCGCTTGATGCTCTCCCCGCC
>DAOTXU010000130.1:0-2278 GCA_034435135.1 Anaerolineae bacterium
TGTGGCGAAAGCACAAAGGGGTCGGGTTCTTTTTTCGCGCCGCGCGCAACCTGGATCGCTCCTTGCTGGCGCTGCGCCAGTTCTGTTGCTACCATCTGTGCACTCCTCTGCTGCGGGTTGTTGGGTTCCTGTCGAGCATTTTACCCGCTCCAGAGGAGCTTTTCCGCCCTTTTTGAGTTATGCGAAGCTCTCCAGTATTATAAACGAGTTTTGGAGAAGTCAAGTTATTCGCGTAGGGTGAGCGAATCCCCCTTGACCTTCAACCCGACTTGAAGGTGTATCCTTTCAGCCCGTGCAGGAGTATCACATTGACCTGAGAGGGTGCAGACCGATCATGGCTGAACAAAACTTGAACTTCGTTATCGACGGGATGGACTGCCCCGACTGCGCGCTCCAGCTTGAAAAGGGCGTCGCCGGGCTGGAGGGCGTGAAACTCTGCGAGATCAATTACACCACTGCAAAGATGCGCGTGCAGGGCGATGTCGCGCCCGAAGCGGTCGCGCAGCGGGTGGCGTCGCTCGGCTACAAGGCTACCCTTGCAGACCAGGCCCCGCGCTGGAAGCCCCGGCGCGGCGGGTTGATCGGCTTTGCGGACTTCATGCTTTCGCGTATAGAGACGCGGCTGGCAGTCGGGGGCGGGGTTCTACTCGCCCTGGCGTTGATTGCCAGGCTGCTGAGCGCGCCTGAAGCATTGACGGACGCGCTGTTGCTCGCAGCGCTGGCCGTCGCCGGCTACCCCATCGCGCGCTCCGGGTTGACGACGCTGATCTACAACCGCGACATCAACATCAACCTGTTGATGAGCCTCGCCGCCGTTGGCGCGGCCCTGATCGACGAGACGGCGGAGGCGGCGACGGTGATTTTCCTCTTCGCCATCGGCGAGGCGCTGGAAGGCTACACCGCCGACCGCGCGCGCGACAGCCTGCGCGGGCTGATGAGCCTCGCGCCCGACCGGGCGACCGCCCTGCGCCCGTGCCTGGACTGTGCGGAGCACATGGGTCAGGACGGCTACACCGGCGGCCCGTGCCCCTGGTGCGGCGCGCACGAAACCTCGGTGGACGTGGCCGACCTGAAAGTGGGCGAGGTGATCCTGGCCAGGCCTGGCGAGCGCATCCCGATGGACGGGCGCGTCGTCGCCGGGGCAAGCGCCGTGAACCAGGCCCCGATCACGGGCGAAAGTATGCCGGTGCACAAAGCGCCGGGCGCGGAGGTGTTCGCCGGCGCAGTCAACGGTGAGGGCGCGCTGGAGATTGAGATCACGCGACGGGCGCAGGACAACACGCTCCAGCAAGTGATCCGCCTGGTCGAAGCGGCGCAGGTGCAGAAAGCGCCCGCGCAGCGCCTCGTGGACCGGTTCGCGCGGGTCTATACGCCAGCGGTGGTGGCAGTCGCGGCGGCGATGGCCGTGTTGCCGCCGGTGCTCTTCGGCGCGCCGTTCCACGACACGGCGGACGGGCACGGCTGGCTCTACCGGGCGCTGGCGCTGCTGGTGATCGCCTGCCCGTGCGCGCTGGTCATCAGCACGCCGGTGGCGGTCGTCAGCGCGCTGGCAGGCGCCGCACGCCGGGGCGTGCTCATCAAGGGCGGCGCGCATTTAGAGGCGCTTGGTCGAGTCCGCGCCTTCGCCTTCGACAAGACCGGCACGCTCACCGAGGGCCGCCCGGTGGTGACCGATTACCGCTCAGTGGATTGCGCCGACTCGGAAACCTGCCCGCATTGTGACGACGTGCTCGCGCTGGCGACGGCGGTTGAGCGGCGCAGCGAGCACCCGTTGGCGCAGGCCGTCGTCGCGGAGGCGGAGCGTCGCGCGCTGGCGCACGCCTACGCCCCGGCGGAGTCGGTCGAGGCGCTGGCCGGGCGCGGCGTCAAGGGCATGGTCAACGGGCGGACGGTCACGGTGGGCAGCCATGCGTTGTTCGACGAAACGCTCGCGCACGACGCGGCGCTCTGCGCGCGCGTGAACGCGGTTGAAGCGCAGGGCCAGACGGCGATGCTGCTCAGCGACGGCGAGCGCGTGCGCGGCTTCATCAGCGTGGCAGACGTGGTGCGCCCCTCCAGCCGCGAGGCGGTGGCGGCGCTCAAGGCGCTAGGCGGGATCGAGGCGACCGTCATGCTCACCGGCGACAACGCGGCGGCGGCGCGCGCCATCGGCGACGCGGTGGGCGTGGACGAGGTGCGCGCCAGCCTCCTCCCGGAGGACAAGGTGACGGCGATCCGCGAGCTGGCGGCCGCGGGATCCGTGGCCATGATCGGCGACGGGGTGAACGACGCGCCGGCG
>DAOTXU010000131.1:0-4151 GCA_034435135.1 Anaerolineae bacterium
TTGCCGCTGCCGGTCGGCGCAGTCAGGATCGCCGAGCCTGGCGTCCAGTCGCGCTGATGGTCGTATAGGTCATCGATGGAGGTGATCTTCTTATTCGTCCGACATATACCCTCAATGACTGCACCAGCACCGAGGTCCGCCGGCGGCGGGGCTTCAACGTGCGCGCTGCCCACGTGGTCGGCGGTCGTCAGCAGGCCGCGCAGGATAACGCCGCCAATGCGCGCCGCGCTGGACTTTCTGTCCAGTTGCAAGGCCCACTGTCGATATGCCCGCAACGCGCGCTGCACGCCGCCCGCGCCGTTGCGCCGGAAAGCGTCGAGCGCGGCGTCCGCGTTCACCGGGAGCGGAAGCATCCGCACGCCGGGCAGGTTGAGCGCCTCGATCCATGAGGGCGCGCATCCAGCAACCCAGCGATGGATGCCGCGTATGCTGGCGTCCGGGATGTCCGCCAGGAGTTCGGGAATGGGATCGTAGTCGCCTGGCCGCGCCATGTAGTCGCAGATGCTCATGTCGTCGGCATCCCTGTGATGCGAGGCTATCGCGGCGACCACCCACAGCCGGGCCTCATCATCGGTGCCAGGCGGCAACACCCAATCGACGAACGCCAGCGACAGCACCTCGTGGCGATGGTGCCACCTGGGCGCGCTCCGGCTTATCAACTGCTCCTGGAATCCTCTGGCTGCTTTACCGAGGTCGTGCAACAGGCACGCCCAGAACATGCGATGCCACAGGTCCGGGCAAGGGAGCGTCTCCGGCAGGGCAGGCCGTTCGCGCGCCAGGGCCGCGAGCTGCTTCAGCACCAGCCAGGTATGCCGCGCCAAGCTTTCGGCCTCGTCGCCAGCGCTGCGGTCCGCGCTTTTCGCCTTGACTTCCTCTAGCCAGTCCGGCCATAACATCGCACCTACTCCTGATCGACGAAGGTGTGCAGGTAGACACCGCGCATCAACCCTGCGTGGCGTGGGTGTTCCGGCTCGGTAGCGTCTACCCAGTGGCGCGTCGGCTCCTGCGCAGAACTGATCCCATAATCGTCGCGCAGGCTGAGAGGGTAAAGAATCTGGTCGTGCAAGACCAGGTAGCTGCCGGTCGTCGCCTCGCGCCGCCGGTGGACATCGATGTAACGCGGCATGGTAATGGCGTAACCGCGCCGCGCGTGCCCGGCCCACTCGAACGGCAGGAGGGTGTGCTCGTAGTAAGCCTGTTCTGCCTCCTGCAACGCGACGATCTCGGCAGTTCGGTAGGTGAACAAGTCTTGCGAGCGCCCCAGGACGACGACGTAGCGCGGACTCAGGAAGGCGCGGCGCATGGCCTCCAAACCGGGGGCGTGGAGGTAAAGCGTGAGCCGGGGGTTAAAGAGAAGCTGGCGGCGGAACGGGTTGACGCCGAACGTGCCCTGATCGCCGCCGCTCCAGATGCGGATGTGCTCCAGGTCCTCAAAGCGGGTGTCGAATGTGAACTGATAGCCAAACGCGAGGTCGCGCGGGTCGATCATCTCGCCCACTGCGCTGCAGATGTGGCCGTAGATCGTCGCCGGCGGCGGCATCTCGAACGTCGGCTGCATCTGCATCACGAAGTGCGGGTAGCGGAAAGACGTGACCCGCCCCTCCGCTACCACTTTAAGCACCGGCAGGGCAGCCATGGTTCATGCCATCCAGTCTTTGCCGTGCGCGTCGAACGCACCCGCGACGGCCTGGAATGCCTCGCGGGGATGGCTGATCCTCATCCGCCCGTCCGCAAGGGCCTGGGCGACGAACGGATCTGCCAGGAATCGCTCGCGCTCCGGGATGCAGAAACCCTCTTTCCAGCCGACGTAGACCGGTGAGAGGATGTCGTTGGCGAAGACGCGCAACGCTTCTTCGAGCGCCGGCACATGCACGCGAAGCTCGCCCTTGGTGTCGGCCTGGGTGATGTAGCCGAAGATGTTGTTGCCCCCGCGCGTGACCGCCAGGATCACCAGCGCGGGTGACACGTCGGTGTAGTGCAGCGTTTGCTTGGCCCCGCCTTCCAGGCGCGCCATGCCTTCCAGCAGCGCCCTGACGCGCCTCACACGCTCGTCCAGCGACAGGCGATAGGCCATCTCGCCGGGGATGTGCTCAAGACTGCCTGCCTCGGCCTGCTTGCGGCGTACGGCGTCGAGGTTCTGGTAGCCGCTGCGCCGGCTGTAGAGGAACGTGCCGGCGGTGCTCAGGTTGAGCGAGAACAGGCCGTGCAGCGTGGTCCGGTAGAACTGGTGCTCGTGGGGAACCGGGTCGCCTTCCTGGCGCGTCATCGTGCCGAAGTCGGCTGGAATCTCGTAGAGCGGCGCGATAGACACCAACGTGCTCACCCTGAAGGGCGCGACGCGGGTCACGGTCGTTGGTTGGCCCTTCTCATCTTCCAGCGGCGTCATGTCGGCGAACTTCACATCGGCTTCGCGCGCTTCCTTCTTGCCGGCCTGTTTCGAGGGCGCACGCATGTAGCCGAGCAGGTCGTCGTCCCAGTACTTGATCGGATTGCCGTCGGGATACGCGATCTTCTCCTCGCGGTACACCGGTGACGCCTGCCAGCCCAGTTCCGGGTAGCGGTCCAGGGTGTTCCTCAGCCAGTAGCGGAAGGCCTGCGCCGAGACGTAGGGGAAATAGCCCGCCCTGGTGCGGATGAACTTGACAGAGACCGTGTTCTCGGCGCGGGCGTTTTCAATCGCCTCGCCAGAGTTGTTCAGAGCCGACGCCGGCGCGTCGATCAGCATCATACCGGTCAGGAAAGCCATCGTTGTCCTCCTAAAGGGTGTTACAAAAACGGCGCAATGACGATCAGGCGGTTGCGGCTTCTTCGGGCGCTTCTTCTACCTGTTTGAGCAGTTCGTCTTTGCCGACCTGGTGCAACTGCTCGATGATGCGGATGAGCAACAGGTCGCAGGCCAGCCGCCAGTCCGGGCGTCCGACCTCTTCGCTGTCCTCGAAGATTGCCACGAAGGTATCGAAGGGAACCAGCGCCGTATCGGCCTGTTTTGCCGCCCTGATGAGCTGGCGGCGTAGTTCCGGGTACTGGCGGGCCAGGTACATGCGCCCGAACAATCGGCTGTCACGGGTCTGGATGTAGGCGGCCAGGGCGTCGCCCAGTTCACGGATTTTGTCGATGCGTTCTCGCTCCATGTTCATCATCTCCTGTAGGAACAATTCGGTAAGGCCCCATGAGACCAGATCAGCCTCGTTGTGCAGGTTGTAAGCGCGGCGTGGGTCTTGTTTGTAGCGTTGGAGAGGCGTGCGCAGGATGTATGTGCGCAGGAAGAGGCGTGTGTTCTGCGGCAGATTAAAGAGCGCTTCGTAGAAGTGGTTCGCCGCGTATTCGCCCTCTTTGGCAGGCGCCCACGCGCGCCGGACAATCTCCTTCCATGCCGCCGGGTATTGCATCCTTGCGTTTCGGATAAATCGCAACACCGGCGGAGGCAGGTAGAAAATGTCAATTGCTGCATTCTGGGTATAGTTCGTGAAATGATAAGCCGTCAGTCCCGCTCCTTCCTCCAAAATCCAAGCCTTGTCAAAGATTTCTTCCAGCGTTTCGAGCAACCGTGTTCGCGGGTGCTGGTAGTTTTTCATTTTGGCGATGCCTGCCATTTGCAGGTTGGTGCGGTTCTCGCCGAGATGCCGGCTGGCGAAGTACTCCATCAGGCCGGGGGCGTGGCTGTGCACGAGCAGCAGCCGGCCGGCGGAAGGCAGGCATCCCAACGGCATGGCGTGTATCGCCAGCAGGCAGACCCCGCACACGGGCAACCCCTCAACGTCGCCTTCAGGCGTGAAGTTGATGATCTCCCGCCCCATCAGCATGGGAACCTGATCGCGCGCCACTTTGCGCACGGCCTGGCGCGCGCAAAACGCACAACGGTTCTCCAGTTCACCGACTTCGCGCCAGTCGAGCAGTTTGCTGCTCAGGTCACGCTTTCGCTCTGCGGTGAACTTCTCAGCTCTGGCGGCAAAGTTGGCGAAATAGGCGTTGGGGAATACCGAGACGCCCAGCCAAGTGTTGAGTGTGGTGTTGCCAGAGAAGTCGTAGGTTTGGATCGCCCACTCCGCGAACTTTTCGAGATCCGCTTCAGTCAGTTCCTCCGGGCTATCTCTGCCGGCATACGCGGCCAGCGTCGCCAGGCCCACGTCAATCAGCGGGTGTCCGGTGTA
>DAOTXU010000132.1:0-4030 GCA_034435135.1 Anaerolineae bacterium
CACCTACCCCGCCGCTCCCGCCGACGCCGACGAACACCCCGACGCCTACGTCCACGTGGACGCCGATCGGGGGGCCGCCGGGGATGGTTCTGGTCTCTGCCGGCTGGTTCACGATGGGCTACGACGGCGGTTCGTGGAACGCCGCGCCCGCGCACCAGGTTTATGTGGACGGTTTCTATATCGACCAATACGAGGTGACGAACGCGAAGTACGCCGAGTGTGTGCGCGCCGGCGTGTGCCCATCTATCCCGCTGCCCGGCTCGAACAACCGCGAGTCGTACTTCGCCGATCCCGCCTACGCCGACTACCCGGTCATCCTGGTGGCCTGGGAGGACGCAGACCTCTACTGCCGCTGGCGCGGCTATCGGTTGCCGACCGAGGCGGAATGGGAGAAAGCCGCCCGCTGGAACCCGGTCACCGGCGAGTCGACGCTGTACCCCTGGGGGAACGAGGCTCCCGACCCGTCGCGCGCCAACTACGACTCGGTCGATACCGCCCGCGTGGGGTCGTATCCGGGCGGGCGGAGCCACGTCGGCGCATACGACATGGCCGGCAACGTCTGGGAGTGGGTGGCGGACTGGTACGGCGAGAGCTACTACGCCGCTTCTCCGCAACATAATCCCACAGGGCCGACAGTTGGCACCGACCGGGTGATCCGGGGCGGCTCCTGGCGCGAGAACGCCGACAGCCTGCCAGCGTTCGGGCGCAGCCATATGATCTCCAACCATTACTGGGTCGCGCTGGGGTTCCGCTGCGCCGCCGGCGGCAGCGTCATCATCCCAACGCCGGCCACGCCCTCTGTCGCTGACCTGCGGATCGGCGGCCAGGCGATGGTCTTTGTCACCGATGATGGGCTGAGGCTGCGCGCCGGTCCGGGGACGGACCATCAGGTCATCGAGAAGCTGCAACGCGGCGCGATAGTTACCCTGATCGGGGGGCCGCAGGCCGCCGGGGGATACATCTGGTGGCAGATTCGCGCCCCCAGCGGTAATGAAGGCTGGTCGGTGCAGGAAGTGGACGGGATGATTACGCTCATCCCTGTCCGCCCCTGAACGCCACAGCACGAGAGGGGCCGGAGGGCGGGGAAAACCGTATAGCCTTTAAAAACTGGTTACGGAGCGGCTCGCGTCAACAACCTCGGCCCCGGTAACGCGGATCAGATCGGCGACGGGCACGCGCAGGTTCACGCCGCGCTGGCCGGCGCTGACCAGTATCCATTCGTGGTCGAGTGCGGGCCGGTCCAGGTAGACCGCCCAGCGCTTGTGGGTCAACGCCAGCGCTGAGATGCCGCCGACCTTCAGTCCCGTAAGTTGCTCCGCGTCCTTGTGGGCGGCCATCTGCAACTTCTTTTCACCGATAGCGGCGGCGAGCTTCTTCAGGTCCAGTTCCCGGTCGCCGGCGAGCATGACCAGCAAGGGCTTGCCCCCGCCGGCGCGTTTGACGACCAGGGTCTTGTACACCTGCACCGTCGGGATATTTAACGCCTCGGCCACACCCTCCGCTGAATGGATGTCGGGCGAGAACTCCATCACATCGTAGCGGACGCGCTGCGCGTCCAACATGCGCATGGATTGTAGCCTGGTTGCCATTATTCGTCGTGCAGGGTGGGGTTGCCCAGATAGCCGATGTTCTGGTTACGCGCATACAGGCCGTCGCCTTCAACCGTCCACAACTGCTCATCGTTCATATTGTAGATGACATGGCCGCGCCGGTAGCCCGTCTGCACACCGTCCAGATCGTAGAGTCTGTCACCCTCAAGGTAGGCGAAAAGCTCGCCGCGCCGGTCGTAAATCCCCTGCTTCATGAGTCGCCTCCTGCCAGGACAGGCACACGGACGATCTATATGGCATTATACAAAAAGGCGGCAAAGGGGGCGAAACACCGCGCGCTCAGGGTCCGTGGGCAGACGCCCACCCTGAGCGCACGTGCACTGCCGAACCTGCCGTTGCGTTGAGGTCGGCCTATGCCTTGCTCTCGGCAGAGGGTTCGTCCGCGCCCGGTGTCGCCAACCCGAAGGCGTCTTTCACCTTACTGCGCAGGAGGTACCAGACCACCAGTCCATTGAGGACGAGACCGACCACGCTTCCCCATGGGAAATCGCCGCGCGCCTGGTCCAGGACGCCCACGATCATTTCCAACCCGGCAAACAGGATATTGATCACGCCCAGGATAATCGTCAACTGCCAGGCCCAGGGCTGCAAGTTGAGCAGCGCGTCGGCCAGGACCATCCAGGCAATCGCAAGCAACAGGCCGAACACGCCCAGACACAGCAGGTCAATGCCCAAGCTTACTGGGGTGGGCGCGCCCGTGACCGAGAATCGCACATCGTTCGCCAGGAAGGGAAATAAGAAAAAGCGCGCGCTCCACCAGAGCGAAAAGCACGACATCAGCAGCCGCCAGAAACCGGCCACAAAAACCAGGCCGGCCAAAATCACAACCCCCGCAGGCGCTTTTTTGCCGAACATGCTTCCCCTCCCCTGTTGCTGATGGATGGCTTCGCTCTGTCTACACACGAACGGTGTGGAGATAATTTTATTGTAGGGCTGATTCTATAGTAACCGGGGCGTCTGTCAAACATTCATCGAAGGGCGCACGCTCCCGTTCAAAAAGGGGGTTGACACCACGCGCCTTTTGCCTTATGCTTCACGTCGTAATTACATAACGATCAGGGATAAAATCACCCGCCATTGCGCGCCGGTGCGCCGCGCGGCGGTTAGAGAGGCTATAACAGTGCTCGGTTTGGTCGAAGTGAAACGTATGTGGGTCGAGAAACAATATGAGCCGGATTTCAACCCACGCACCGACAGCGCCGACGTATGGGTGGAGACGGTCGATGGCAAGCTGTGGTCGGCGCTGTTTGTGACCATCCCGTACATTCAGGAGCAGATGCTCATCAGCAAGGAGCACGCGGCTTCCATTTGCATGACGCCGGTTGGGTACACAACCCTCGACGGCGCACACGTGATCGTCGAAGACCTGCGCCCGGAGACCATCGAGGACACCATCGACTGTCTGATCGAGCGCGAGATTTTCGAGTCGGTGTTCATGCCCTGCCCTGACGAGTGATGGGTAACACATACCTTCGCCTGTATACGCAGTTAAGGAGACAACCATGACGGAAGACACTACCGGCACTACTGTTGGGCGGCGCGGAAGGTAGGGACACCCTCCGGTGTTCCCCTGCCGGCTGCGCCGCGAAAACCGGCAGGGGGATAGCGCAGGCTGTCTCTCCTGCCCCAGGCTCTCTTTCCAGAGCGGAAAACACACAAATCCATATAGATCAGAGCTGGCGGTGATGACATTCGTCTCTGCGGTCATCACAGCAAGCCGTATCGGGCATAACCCGGCAGCAGATGCACCGGGACGAAACGGGGTCGGTCTGGCAGACGTTCAGCGCGCTGGAGTACGACCCGGCCATTGGAGAGCTAATCATGAGGCACGACGAAGATTCAAATCTATACCGCCTCCGGCATTCGGCGGCGCATGTGATGGCGCAGGCGGTGCTCGAAGCCTTCCCCGACGGCAAGATCGCCATCGGCCCGCCCATCGAGGACGGCTTCTACTACGACTTCGACCTCCCCCGCCCGCTCACCCCCGCAGACCTCGTCCGCATCGAGCAGCGCATGCGCGCCATCATCCAGGCGGACCACCCCTTCGTGCGCCGCGTGGTGAGCGCGGCGGAGGCGCGCGCGCTCTTCGCGGGGCAGCCCTACAAGCTGGAGCTGATCGACGGCCTGGAGCAGGGTGGGGTGGACGAGTACGGCGAGAAGACGAACGAGGAAGTCGTGCTCTCGACGTACCGGCACGATGCGTTCGAGGACCTGTGCCGGGGGCCGCACGTGGGGCGGACGGGGGAGTTGAACCCGGACGCGATCAAGCTGCTGCACGTGGCGGGGGCGTACTGGCGCGGGGATGAGAACCGCCCGATGCTCCAGCGCATCTACGGCACTGCCTGGGAGACCGCCGCGGAACTCGAAGACTATCTCGAACGCCTGGAAGAGGCCAAGCGGCGCGACCACCGGCGGCTGGG
>DAOTXU010000133.1:0-15836 GCA_034435135.1 Anaerolineae bacterium
GTGCTGTGGCTTTCCGGCGATTAGCCGCCGACTTTAGTCGGCGGAACCTGAGTAAACTGCCATGGCCCGACTTCTCAAATGGAACTGATTCAAACTTACGCCAACAACTGGCCGTGCTAAGGCCTTTCTCTACCTCACCCCGTCTCGCCTGCGGCGCGACACCCCCTCTCCGCAAGCGGAGAGAGGGACGGGGGGTGAGGTCGCCCGCCAACACGACAAGCACCACACGCACCGCGGTCGTTGGCTCAAAAGCTTGAATCACTTCATGGCCTCTTGGCCCACTGTCCATTGTTGAAGCCATTTCGCGCGCCTCGCGCGAACGCAACGCATTGGGCTTCGATCAGCGCTTTTTGCTCTCACGCGCTTCGGCAGCGAGCGCCGCCGCCAGTTGCGCGGCCACTACTTCAAGCATCACGATGTCCTGTGCGCTGATCGCGCCAGTCTCCTGCCGGCAGGCCAGCAGCACCCCAAAGCGCAAATTGATCCCCACCGGCACACACGCCGCCGACGCGAACCGGCCATCGGCCACCAACTTATGGTTGATCTCATCGTCCGGGCCGACCAGCTTGCTTTCGCCGCGCTGCGCCACCCAGCCGAGCAACCCTTCCAGAGGTTGCTGGCGGGGCATGGTGCGCATGATCCGGGGCGGCCCGACCTGCGCCACCGTGAGCAGGACGGGAGGGTCCACCAGCCAATCCGCCGCGAAGTAGCCAACGTAGTCAAAGCCGAGTTCCTGCACCGCGCGCACGGTGGCGTCTTGCTTGCTCTGGCCCCCGGTGGCCTTGCGGATTTGCCGCGCGAACGAACGCACCGGGGCAAGCTCGTCGGCGCGCAGGGTTTCGAGCCGGCGCTCCTCCGCCAGGCGCTTGATACGGCGCACAAGATCATCGTTGTCAAACGGGTCGGTGGAGATGTCATGCGCCCGTCCCGGCATAGCAAAGTCTGCGCCCTCGTCCACGAGAATGGTCAGCAGAGCGGGGTGGTCGCGTTGCACGTCGCGGAGTAGCGCGGGTACGTCGCACAGCGCGGCTTCGATCACCATCGCGTCGAACGAGTATTCCGGCGCGGCAAGAATGTCGCGCACTTTCTCTTCAGAAGTCACGGTTACGATTGTTATTTCTTCTTGCGGAGACAGGTGCTCGCGGTAGCGCTCGGCCTGCTCACGCTGCACAGCCACCAACACCGATAAACGCGCCATGCCGCCCCCTTAAGACGTAGGGTGAGTCATTTGGTTCATTATAAGTGCGCGCGGCGAAAGATGACAAGCGCACTTAGGTCACAGCCAATTGTTCCAGCGCCAAAAGGGTCAGCAGCGTTAACTGGCGCATCCCCAGCGCAATCGGCGCAACCTCCACGTATTCATCCCGGCGGTGCGCGTTGCCGCCGTGGGAGACGCCTAGCGTCACCGCCGGCACGCCGGCAGCGAGGATGGCGTTGGCGTCGGTGCTCGCCAGGCTGTAGCTCGGCTCAATCCCGATCATCTCCAACGCCGCGCCAGCGCCCTGCACCAGCCAGTGATCCACCGCCAGCAAAGCCGCCGGCCGGTCGCCCACCAGCGCGAGCGTCATCTCCAGGTCATCCGCGTGCGCGTCGTCGACCAGCGCGCGCACTTGCCGTTCCAACGCCGCCAGGCCGTCTGCGGTCTCGGAGCGCAGGTCGAGGTACAACGACGCTTCGGGCGCGATGGTGTTAATCGACGTGCCGCCCTCGATCAGGCCGATGTTGAACGTTGAACGCGGCGCGGTCGGCGTCTGTAAGTCGGTCAGGCGCGCGCCGAGCTGCATCAGCGCATGGATCGCGTTGGGGCGTCCGAAGTGCATCCAGCTATGGCCGCCCTCGCCCGTGCAGGTAATCTTGTAGCGGCGCACCGCGACCCCGCCATGACAGACCCGGCCCAGTCCCAACCCTTCGAGGATAACCGCCGCGCCCAGCCGGTCGCGCAGGCGCTCCATAACGGCGCGTATGCCACCCAGGTCGCCCAGGCCTTCCTCGCGCGTGTTGGCGACAAACCACACGTCGCACGGCGGTTCAAAGCGCGCGCGCTCCAGCGCATCGGCCAGGGCCAGCATCGCCGCCACGCCCAGGCTGTTATCGCTCAGGCCGGGGCCATAAACGCACTTGTCGTCCCGTGAGATGGTCAGGTCGGTGTCTTTGCCGAACACCGTGTCGATGTGGGCGGAAATGAGCAGCGCCGGGCGCGCGGGGTCAGCGCCCGGCAGGCGCGCGTACACGTTGTACACCGAATCGCACCCGACATCTTTCAACGTGCGCCCGCCCACCCGGCTCAAAATGTAGCTGGCGCGCTCCAGTTCGTAAAAGGTAGGCGCAGGGATTTGCTGGATGGTGATCGCCTGTTCAAGCACGTCCTCCGCGCGGATGCGATCCAGGAGCGACGCCGTGTGCGCCTGGGCCATCAAGCCCTCTAACTGATTGCGCATGTCCCACCTTTTGCTTCCTCACACGCACCACCACTCGGCAGCCGCGGAACCGGGCGGCTGCCCGGCTTCGCCAGGGTCCGCCGCGACCAATGATCTACTCCATCTGCTTGCGCAACAGCCGCTCAATCGCGTAACGGGTGGGCAACGCCGCCTCTGCGCCGGGGACGGCGCACGCCAGCGCAGCCGCGGCGTTGGCGAAGCGCAACGCGCGCGCGGTGGGTTGCCGCTCGGCGACGGCGACGGCGAGCGCGCCACAGAACGCATCGCCGGCGGTGGACGGATTCACCGCGTCAACCGGAAAGGCCGGGACCGCGCGCGTCCCATCCCGATCCACCAGCAGGCACCCCTCCGCTCCCCGCGTCACGACGACGCGCCGCGCCCCGCGCGTTCGCAGTGCGTGGGCGGTTGACTCAGGCGAGGCCTGATCCTGTGCGCCGCCCGCTAACCGCGCCGCGACGCGCTCGCTCATGACCAACACATCAACCAGCGCCAGCAACTCGTTGGGAAGGTCCCTGCCGGGGTACGGGGCGAGGTTGACGATCACCTTCGCGCCACCGCTGTGGCCGAGGGCGGCGGCGAGCTGGCTCACTTCCAGCGGGACTTCCATTTGCAGCAGGACCACATCCGAGTTCGCCAACACCTGCGTGGCGCGCGAAATATCCTCGCTGCTCAGGGCGGCGTTGGCTCTGGGCACCGACACAATCCCTTCGCGCCCGTCTTCGGTGAACAACGGGCTGTTGACGGCGGTGCCGTTGGCCGGGTCGCGCACCAGCCAGCGCGTCTCAATGCCTTCGGCGACCAACTTCCGCAGGAAGATGTCGCCGAAGTCGTCCTGCCCGATGCGCCCGACCGCCACCACCTTGCCCTCGGCGCGGCTGGCCGCCACCGCCTGGGTGAAGCCTTTGCCGCTGGGGCACATGCTGAAGGCGGTGCCGTAGACCGTCTCGTTAGGGGCGGGGCGGCGCGACGCCCAGAACGCCAGTTCCATCGCAAAGCCGCCCACGACCACGATGCGCGCTAAAGCCATGTTTCTATTATGCCCGATTTGTCCGCTTTGCGCAGCGCTTGTTTATCAGGCGGGTGCACTAGCTACCGGACACTGAACGCATGTTCGAGAAAAAGGCTCTGGTATTCTCTTACCTCACCCCCTCGCCCTTCGGGCACTCCCCCTCTCCATGCAATGGCGGGGGGGACTGCAGACGCTGAACAGGACCGACTCCCCCTCTCCGCGTGCGGCTATAGTCCGGCGTAGCCGGGAGAGGGGGACGGGGGGTGAGGTGTCCGCCAACACGACAAGCACCACACGCACCGCGATCGTTGGCTCAAAAGCTTGAATCACTTCGACGAAAAAGGGCCGCCTACATGGGCGGCCCTTGCAGGCTTGTGCGGGTTGCCGCGCGTTACTTGATCTCGACGGTCGCGCCTTCGGCTTCGAGCTTGGCCCTGGCGTCCTCAGCAGCTTCCTTGCTCACGCCTTCGAGCACGGTGCTGGGAGCGCCGTCAACGAGGTCCTTCGCCTCCTTGAGGCCCAGGGTCGTGAAGGTGCGCACGGCCTTGATGACGTTGATCTTCTTCGGGCCGACATCCTTGAGAATGACATCGAACTCGGTCTTTTCTTCCGCTGGCTCGGCGGCGGCGGCTTCGGCGGCCGGCGCGCCAGCCGGCATCATGCCGGGCATCATGGGCATGGCGGCCATCGGCGCGGCGGCGGTGACGCCCCACTTCTCTTCCAGCATGGTCTTCAGTTGGGCGGCTTCGAGCACAGTCAACGCGCTGAGTTCTTCCGCGAGTTTTTGCAGGTCTGCCATTTTCGATCACTCCTTCAATAGGTTTGTTTGGCTTGTGGGTCATGTGTTTCTATCGACGCGAATGCACGCCAGGGTCAAAGGTCAGGCGGCAGGCTGCTCGGCTTTGGCAGTGTACGCGGCCAGCACGTTGAGCACCTGCGTCGAAGCGGCGTTGAGCGCGCCGACCACGCCGCGCGCCGGTTCCTGGAGCAGCGAGACCGCGCCAACCGCCGGGGCAGCGATGAGGCCGAGCAGTTGCGCCCGCAACACCTCCAGCGACGGCAACCTGGTGAGCTGTTCCAGCCCGTCCACGTCGAGCACCGACTGGCTGACGATGCCACCCTTGAGGGTGAGGGGCGTTTCCTCATTCTTCGCCTCCTCCTGCAACGTCTTGATGAGGCCGGTCAGTTCGCCGAAGGCGAAGCTCACCGCCACCGGCCCGATAAACAGGTCATCGGGCGCGGCCATGCCGACCTGGCGCAAAGCCAGTTTGAACAGCGTGTTCTTGGTGATGGTGTACTGGCTGTTCACCTCGCGCAACTTGGCGCGCAGCGCCGACACCTGGGCCACATTCATGCCCCGGTACTCGGAAATCACGATGCCCTGGCAACGCCGCAACTTGTCCACATAGCCGGCGACGAGTTCGTTTTTCTTTTCCTTCGAGATTGCCAAGTGCCTTTCACCTCCTTCCCTGGTTCTGGATTTCGCTTCGCGTGCGCGCGATAAAGACAAAACGGCCTTCGCCTGGGGACAGGGAAGGCCGTACCTTAACACACGTGGCTGACGTGGTTCCTGGCCTCCACCTCGGCGGGCTGGCGGATTAAGCCCTGCAGGGCGCCCGCTGTCTCTGGCGAAGCGATCAAACCGTGCGGAATTATATCAGGCGGTCGGAGCCTTGTCCAATTTCTGAACTGATTCAAACTTACGCCAACAGCTGGCCGTGCTAAGGCCTTTCTCTCCCTCCCCCCCGTCTCGCCTGCGGCGCGACACCCCCTCTCCGCTTGCGGCTATAGTCCGGCGTAGCCGGGAGAGGGGGACGGGGGTGAGGTGTCCGCCAACACGACAAGCACCACGCGCACCGCGGTCGTTGGCTCAAAAGCTTGAATCACTTCTCTGAAAGTTTCCCGGTTGCTCGGAGCTTCCGGGAAGCCTCTCTGTCTCTACTGGTTACGGGATGCAGAGCATCTGCGCGATCTGGATGTAGTTCCAGTTGTAGATGCCATTGGCGGCAGCGATGGCGCCTGGACTCACCCCGAACGCGCGGGAGATGCTGTAAAGTGTGTCGCCAGTGCGAACCGTGTACATGTACCGGCAACCAGGTGTATACGGACCGGGGTAGTAACCGCCCGGAATAACGAGGCGTTGGCCGGCGTAGATATAGTTCCAGTTGTAAATGCCGTTCGCCGCCGCGAGCGCCGTCGTGCTCACCCCAAAGCGACGCGCGATGCCGCTGAGCGTGTCGCCCCACCGCACGATGTAGACGCTCCCGCCGGGCGGATAGTATGGGCCGCCGGGGTAGGGCGGCGCGCCAGAGGGGATGACGAGGCGCTGGCCGGGGTAGATCAGGTTCCAGTTGGTGAGGCCGTTGGCGACCGCAATAGCGTAAGGGCTGACGTTGTACAGCCGCCCAATGCTGTAAAGGCGCTCACCCGGCTGTACCACGTGGACGAAGTCCGCTGACGCGATGTTAACGCCGAGGGTAACGCTAAGCAGCGCTACCACGAAAAGGGTAACGAGCAATCTGCGCATGGGGGTGCCTCCTTAATTTTGTATGGAGATGCGCGCTATTTCGTTGCTTCAATTATACCTCAATTTACAACCTATGCACTCCGAATTTCCCAACGCCGTTAAGAAAAAACAGGATGCGCTCAAACCCGCGCCAGAGATTGGCGCACAAGCCGCAGGGGCGTCGCTATCGCGTGTCACGGCTGATTGGCAGGCCATGCAAGCTACGTTATAATACAACCAATCGTTTGACCGGCAGGCAAGCGTCAGCCTGTCTGGTGACATGCGTTTGATAAGATAGAGAGGAAGTCCAATGGCGCTGTCAAAAGAGCAGAAGGACAGCATTATTCGAGAGTTTGGCCGGCATGAGGGCGACACCGGCTCGCCTGAAGTGCAAATCGCGTTGTTGACCACGCAGATTCAGCAACTCACCGACCATCTGAAAGTGCACAAGCACGACGAGCACTCCCGGCGAGGGCTGCTGAAGATGGTCGGCGAGCGTCGCCGACAACTGGCCTATCTGAACCGCAAAGACTCAGAGAGCTACCAGAAACTCATCGAGCGGCTGGGGCTGCGGCGGTAAGGCGCGGTCGGAAGCGGCGCGAGGGTGCAATCCCTCACGGCCTGGCAATAGGTGTCAATTGGCATACCACACTGGCGTAGCGCCCCAAGCGCTGCGCGCCTATCTTGAAACCGACCCTTTGAAGACAAGGGGCTTAAGCCCCTTGCCCGAGGTATTTCGGATCCGTTTAACGTTACGGGCGTCTGGAGCGCAGGAATTGGAAAGCGGCTCGGATCGGGCAAGGCTATCCGGCCCGGTTTCCAGTCCCTGACCTCCAGGCGCTTCGCTTTCTATACTGACCTGGAGGGTACACATGTCTCTAAACCAAGCAAAGGTCTTCACCACCAAAGTGGGCGAAGACGACATCAGCATTGAAACCGGTCGCCTGGCCGCGCAGGCCGGCGGAGCGGTGGTCGTGCGCGTGGGCGACACCATGGTCCTCGCCACCGCGACCATGGCCCCCCACCCGCACGAGGGCGTGGACTTCTTCCCGCTCACCGTCGATTACGAAGAGCGTCTCTACGCCGCCGGGCGCATCCCCGGCGGGTGGTTCCGGCGCGAAGGGCGGCCCTCCGAGAAGGCCATCCTCATCGCGCGCGTCACCGACCGCCCGCTGCGCCCGCTGTTCGACGAGGCGCTGCGCAACGAGGTGCAGATCATCATCACCGCCATGTCGCACGACATGGAACACGAGGTGGATATGCTCGCGATCACTGGTGCCAGCGCCGCGCTCACGATCTCCAACATCCCCTGGGATGGGCCGATAGGCGCGGTGCGCGTCGGCTTGATCGACGATCAGTTGCGCATCAACCCGACCATCCCCGAAATGGAAAACAGCCGGCTCGACCTGCGCATGGCCGGCACCCGCGACGCCATCATCATGGTCGAGTGCGGCGCACACGAAGTGAGCGAGGACACCCTCATCGAAGCGCTGAACTTCGGCCACCAGGCGATTCAGCCGCTTATCGATCTGCAATGGCAAATGCGCGAGGCGGTGGGTAAAGAGAAGTATGTCGTCCCAGCGCCCACCGTTAACGAGGCGCTTCGGGAGGCCGTGCGCCAGCGCGTGGCCGGGCCGATCCGTGACATCATCGTGAACAACACCGACCGGCACGCCATCAACGAAGCGGTCGATGTGCTGCGCGAGGCGGTCCTGACCGAATATGCCGAGGATGAGACCGCCGACCCCAAAGAAATCCGTGAGACCATTCAAGAAGTGCTCAAGAAGACGGTGCGCGAGCGCATCCTGCACGAGGGCGTTCGCCCCGACGGGCGCGACTACACCACCATCCGGCCCCTCTCCGCCGACGTGGGGATCTCACCGCGCACGCACGGCAGCGGCCTGTTCCAGCGCGGCGAGACCCAGGTGCTCACCATCGCCACGCTCGGCACCCCGCGCGAGGCGCAGTCGCTTGAGGGTTTGTCCCCGGAGGACACCAAGCGCTACCTGCACCATTACAACTTCCCGCCCTTCTCCACCGGCGAGACCGGGGCGCTACGCGGCCCCAGGCGGCGCGAGATCGGGCACGGCGCGCTGGCCGAAGCGGCGCTGGTCCCGGTCATCCCCGACGAGGAGACCTTCCCGTACACCATCCGTCTGGTCAGCGAAGTGCTCTCGTCCAACGGCTCCACCTCAATGGCGAGCGTGTGCGGCAGCACCCTGGCGCTCATGGACACCGGCGTGCCCATCAAAGCGCCGGTCGCCGGCATCGCCATGGGGTTGATTACCGACGGCGAGAAGTACGCCATCCTCACCGACATCCAGGGCATGGAAGATCACCTCGGCGACATGGACTTCAAGGTGGCCGGCACCGCCAAAGGCGTCACCGCGTTGCAGATGGACCTGAAAGTCAGCGGCATCTCCACGGAGACGATGCGCCAGGCGCTCGAACAGGCGCGACAGGCGCGCCTGCAAGTTCTTGACGTGATCCTGGCGTGCATCCCCGAACCGCGCAAGGAACTCAGCCCTTATGCGCCGCGTATGACGGTGATGCACATCAGCCCTGACAAGATCGGCGCGGTGATCGGGCCAGGCGGCAAGACCATTCGCAGCATCCAGGACGAGACGGGGGCGAAGATCGACATCGAGGACGACGGCACGGTGTTCGTCGCCGCGACCAGCGGTCCCGCCGCCGAGGAAGCCATCGAGCGCATTCGGGGGCTTACCGAGGAGCCGGAGCTGGGCCGCATCTATACCGGCAAAGTGGTCCGCGTCGAGGCGTATGGCGCGTTTGTCGAGTTCCTGCCCGGCTATGACGGCCTGGTGCACATCTCGCAACTGGCCGATTACCGCGTCAATCGGGTCGAGGATGAGGTAGAGGTCGGCGACGAGATCATGGTCATGGTGACGGACATCGACCCCGTGACCAAGAAAGTGCGCCTGAGCCGCCAGGCCGTGCTCGAAGGCTGGACCGTCGAAGAAGCCCGCGAACACGACCGGGGCGCGCGGTCGGGTGGCCGACCGTCGGGCGACCGAGGCGGGCGCGGTCGGCGCGACGGCGGCGGTGGAGGCCGCAACCGGCGGTAGAGTTTAGACCGCAGATCACATAGACCACACCAATCAAGAAAGATCCTAGGGACATGGCATCGCCATGTCCCTACTGCAAATCGGATCGGAGTTTCACCACCTGGGAGCTTGCGTGTGAATACATCTCCCCACATCGAGATACGCCCGGCGCGGGCGGAGGACTTTCCGCAGGTGCAGGCAATCTGCGCCCAGGTTTGGGAGGGGGAGGACTACGTCCCTCAGATTTGGAATGAGTGGCTAAGGGATACCGAAGGCGAGCTTCTATCGCTGACCCTGGATGGCAAGGTCATCGGCCTCGCCCGGCTGACCCGGATGGGTGCGCGCGAGTGGTGGATGGAAGGGCTGCGCATCGACCCGGCGTATCAGCGGCGCGGGCTGGGCACGATGTTCCATCGCTACCTGATCGAGCGTTTCTGCGCGCGGGGCGGCGGCGTGGCGCGGTTCGTCACCGGCTCGACCAACACGCCCGTGTGCAAGATGGCGCGCGCACTCGGCTTCCAAAAGACCGCCGCGTTTGTGATGTACCAGGCGGGTCCGCAGGCGAAGGGCGCAGACGAGTTTCGACGGCTTGAGCCGTCGGACGCGCGGCGCGTGTGGGATTTCCTCCGCGCTTCGGAGTACTTCGAGGCCGTCCGGCGGTCGATTGAAACGACGGGCCACTGGACATGGGGCTTTCTCACTGAGCCGCGCCTGCTCGACCTGTTACAGGCGGAGCGGGTTTATGGGTGGTTTGGGGATCGCTGGTCGGCGGCGCTGGACGGCGTGGTGATCGCGCAGGTGCCCGACGTGGACGCCGAAGATGGTCGCCCGCGCGTGACCCTGGCCTACCTAGACGCGACCGTAGGGAATTTAGCCGTTATCGCGCAGATGTTCCGCGCGGTGGTCGGTCACATGGGGTTGGATAAGGTGCAGTTCAAAACCCTGGCGCGCCCGGAGCGGTTGGTCGCATTGGAGCAGGCCGGCTACCGGCGCGTCTATGATTTTGAGATATGGATGTTTACGCTGGAAAGCGGCCCCGAAAACGACAAAGGAGCGGCAAGATGAAGCCCGATGAAGTGCGCACTGAAACCCTCGCTGAGACGGAAAACTACTCCGCGTGGCGCGCGGAAGAACCCGACGGCGAAGCAACGTATCATCTGGAACTGGGCCAGGCAACCCTGCACTTTTTTGAAGAAGAGTGGCAAGAGTTCCTGACCCTGATCCACGGGGTGATAGAAAGCCAATAGCCATTAGGTGTTAGCGATTAGCTTCTGTCCTGATTGGGCAGTAATAGAACAAACTAATGGCTAAATGCCAATCGCTAATAACTACCCATCGAACACGCCGAGCTTCTTCTTGAGCAGATCAATCGGCCCGACCGGCGTCGGATCGACCCCCGCCGCCATTGCCAGGTAGTAGCTCACATAGTCGCCGTAGCGGAGCACCGAGAGCATCTGCGCCAGGCGACTCGTCCCCTGGCCGGCCACCATCTCGACCGGGACTTCCACGCCGGGCTGCTGGAGCAGGTTCCGCGTTTCCTCGAAGCGCTGCGCGATACGCGGCGAGTCGAACGCCGAACGCAGCATTACCACTGCAACCTTGTCCTTCAAGCCGGCGGGCTGGCTGATGCCCACCACGGCGTTGTGATTCAGTTCCGGCATCTCCTCGAAGTGCGCCCAGAGTTTGCTGTTCTCGTTGAATTGCGTCTTCCAGCGGCGCGCCACGGGCGCGAGAATCCCCGCGCCGTAGACCACCGGGATGCGCCCAAACAGGGCGCCGGCCATGCGTTTGGCCGGGTTCGCGGAGGTCGGTGTCTCTGGGTGGAGCGCGTCGGTCAGCGCGCGCATCACGGCCACCGTCTCGGCGACCGCCTCTCCCACGCCGCGCGCAAGCCCCAGGCGGCTCGCCAACGCCAGGAGTAGCGCCAGACCAAAGCCCACCGACGCGCGCGGCTGCGCGGCGTAATCATACGTCCAGGCGACGACGCCCGCTTCCTTCGCCTTCTCCACCAACGCCCCGCCGGTGCAGATCACCATCCGTTGCGTTCCGCGCGCGCCGGCTGCGGCGAAGGCGGCGAGAGTTTCTTCCGTGTTGCCGCTGTGTGAACACGCGATCACCAGCACGCCGGCCCCGGTCACATAGGCGGGCAAGTCATAACCCCGGTCCACGATGATTGGCGCGCGGCACTGGTCGGCGCGCGCGCTCGCCGCCAACTCGCCGCCGATGGCTGAGCCGCCCATGCCGCAGATGACGATCTTATCCACCTGGGCGAAGGTGTTGGGCAGAGAGAGCGTCTGCGCGCGCGCCCAGGTGCTTTCGATATGGTCGGGCATGGCATTGATGTGGTCGATCATGCGCTGCGGGTCAAGGGGGTTGAAGCGCTGCCAATCGTCCAGGTTCATCGTCAAGTCTCCATTGGTGCAGACAAACGCGGCACAGATCATGCACGGTGACTATGGGCTACCTACCAGCGATCAAGGCGCCAGGAACCGATTCGTTAAGCAACGAGGATATGTTGCATTTCGTCCATCGGATGCATCCTCATCGACCGGCTGCCACGATTATAGCACAGCTTGCGCGCGGGCCCGCGCGGCCTATAATGCAGATGGGAGGTTGTGTTATGACCGGACTCAGGTGGCCCTATGCGGCGCTGACCCTGGCGCTGCTGTTGATCTGCGCGGGCAGCGCGGCGGCGCAGGAAGAGGTGCGCTACTACGACGAGTCAGGCCACAGCGTCAGCGGCGCGTTCTTAGCGTTCTTCGACGCGCACGGCGGCATCGCCATCTTCGGCTTCCCGATCACCGAGCCATTCGAGGACGCGGGCGGCCGGGTGGTGCAATACTTCCAGCGCGCCCGCTTCGAATGGGACGCCGAGAACGAAACCGTGCGCCTGGGCAACCTCGGCCTGGAACTGCGCGCGCCGGAACCGCCGAAGCCGCCCGAAGCCTTTTCCCCCGCCGAACGTTACTTCCCTGAAACCGGCCAGGCGGTCGGCTGGGAGTTCCGCGCGTTCTACGAAGCCAACGGCGACCGGGCCATCTTCGGCCTCCCGATCACCGGGCTGCTCATTGAGGGCGATTGGGTCGTGCAATACTTCGAGCGCGCGCGCTTTGAGTGGCGCTACCCCGAAACGCCCGACCGCCCGGTGCGCCTGACCGACCTGGGCACGGCGGTATTTCTTCAATCGGGGCTGGACCGGCGGCTGTTGCGGCCGGCGTCTGCGCCGGGCGGGCGCGTGCGCCTGGTGACGGCGCTGTCGGCGCAGGCGTCGGTGGCGCGGGCCGTGCTCGCGCCGGGCGAGGCGCAGACCGTGTACGTCGCCCTGGTCGATCAGGTGGGCGACCCGGTTGAAGGCGCGACGGTGCGTCTTGAGGGACAAAGCGAGGGGCGCACGCTGTTCACGCTCTCCATGCCCGCTACCAACGCACACGGCATGTGCACGCTGACCATCGAGGCCATCGACGCGGCCCCCGGCGAGATGGTGGTGCTGCGCGTCACTGCCGAGCGCGACGGCCTCACCGCCGTCGCCGAGACCGCGTTCCGCGTGTGGTGGTGACGGAGCCTCACACTCCGGGCGTAATCTCGAATAATTCCCCCAGCCACGCGGCGATCTCGTCGCGCACGCGCCGGAACGCGGCGGGCTGCATCTCCGGCGGCGCTTTCACCGGGTCGCTGAACCCGCGATGTATGCGCTTCGCCGGGCCGGGGAAGATCGGGCATTCCTCGGCGGCGTTGTCGCAGACGGTGAGCACGTAGTCGAAGGGCTGGTCGATGAACTGCATCATCGACTTGGAGGTGTGCCCGCTGATGTCGATGCCGATCTCGGCCATCGCCTGCACCGCGCCGGGGTGCACATAGCCGCTGGGACGGCTGCCGGCGCTATCGACCTGGAAGCGGTCGCCGGCCTTCGCGCGCAGCCAGCCCTCCGCCATCTGCGAGCGCGCCGAGTTGCCCGTGCACAGGATGAGGACTCGTTGTTGATCGGCCATTGGGCCGCCTCCGCTTGTTGATCGTGTACAGCCTTACTTTCGAGCCGCCACCGCTTGCGCCGCCGGGACGGTCGGGTCTCCCTGATAGAACCTGCGCCCCAGCCACAGCGACACATACACCAGCCCGATCAGCACCGGCACTTCTATTAATGGACCAACGACCGTCGCCAACGCCTGCCCGGAAGCGATGCCGAACGACGCCACCGCAACCGCAATCGCCAGCTCGAAGTTGTTGCTGGCGGCGGTAAACGAAAGCGTGGCCGTCTCATCGTAGGCGAAGCCCATTCGCCGCGACAGGAAAAAGCTGAGCGCAAACATCAGCGCAAAGTACGCCAGCAAGGGGAGCGCGATGCGCAGCACGTCGCCGGGCGCGGCGAGAATTTTCTCGCCCTGCATACTGAACATCACCACGACCGTGAACAGCAGACCGATGATCGCCGTCCGGCCCAGGCGCGGTGCAAATTCGCCATCGTACCACGCGCGCCCTTTGCGGCGGATGAGCGCAAAGCGCGTAAGCACACCGGCGGCCAACGGGATGCCGAGGAAGATCAGCACACTCTTGGCGATGTCCCACATGGTCACGCCGACCTCCGCTGTGTCCGCGCCGAACAGCCCCGGCACGACCGTCAGGTAGAAGAAGGCGAGCGGGCTGTACATGATGATCTGAAACACCGAGTTGAGCGCCACCAACACGGCGCAGTCTTCATTGTTGCCGCCGGCCAGCATATTCCAGATCAGCACCATTGCAATGCAGCGCGCCAGCCCAACGATAATCAGGCCGGTGCGATATTCGGGCAGGTCCGAGAGGAACAGCCACGCGAGCACAAACATCAGCGCCGGGCCGATGACCCAGTTTTGCAAAATGGAAACGCCGAAGAGCCGCCCCTGCCCGCGCAGCCTGCCCAGTTCTTCATACTTGACCTTTGCGAGCACGGGGTACATCATCCACAGCAGGCCGATGGCAATGGGAAGGGAAACCGTGTCGATGCGCAGCGCGTCGAACGTCTCTTGAATGCCGGGGAAGGCCGCGCCCAGAAGCACCCCTGCCGCCATCGCCAGGAAGATCCACAGCGGCAGGAAGCGGTCGAGCCACGAGAGGCGCTGGAAAATCGCGCCGGTTTGTGGGGCAGTGCTTGCCTTCATTGTCGGAAAAACCTTTCTATTTGCGCCCCCAGGCGATGAAAATGCTCACCCTCGCTGACTCGCTCCCGCAGGTAGAATCGGCGCAGCAGTCCTCGTCCACGTTATCCACCGCGACGTTCTTGACGCCGGCTGCTTCAACCCACCGGCGCACGTCCTCCCGCTTGAAACCCATCCAGCGGTCGTGCTGTTCGGCGCGCAGGAACTCGAAGTTATGCTCGTCCAGGTCGGTGATGACCAGCACGCCGCCGGGCTTGAGAATCCGCGCCATCTCGCGGATGGCGTCGGCGGGCGTCTCGACGTGATGCAGGCACATGTTGGCGAAGGCGTAATCCACCGCGCCGTCGATGATGGGCAGCGCCTCGGCCTCACCCTGGCGATAATCGTTGCCCTCGAACCCGGCGAACTTAACCCGCATACGTTCCAGCATCGCCTCGGACTGATCCACCGCGATGACGCGCACGCCCTTCTTGACCAACGCCTCCGTGATGAATCCTGTGCCCGCGCCGATGTCCGCTGCGAGCCGGCCCGCCTGCACATCCGCGACGGCGAGCGCTTTCTCCCGCACCGTCTCTGGGAAGAACGCCTGCCGCATCACGTCCCACTGGTTCGCTACCGCGTCGAAGTAGTCCTTACTGCTCATTTCTGCGCCCCTTCCGCGACCGCCGTTCCGAAGCCTTGCAGCAGCGCCGCCAGCGCAGTCAGCGCTTGCGGCTGAACATGATAATACACCCACAGGCCGCGCGACTCGGCGTCGATGAGGTCAGCCTCGCGCAAGACACGCAGATGGTGCGAGATGGTCGGTTGGGAAAGGGGAAACTGCCGCTCGATCTCGCACACGCACACCTGCCCCCCGTAGCGGCTGAGCAGATCGACGATTTGGAGGCGCACCGGATGGCCGAGCGCCTTAAACGCCTCGGCCAGTCGGCTGGCTGCCTTTGCATCGAGCCGCAGAGTCACCGATGTGTCACAAACCGGCGTGCAGGGTGTCTCTTCCGTTTGAGCTGTAGGCGCTCTTGATAACATCGCGCAACATCTCATAACTCTACCGACCGCCGGGAGTATATCGCTATATTGAAGATTGTCAATATAGTTGCCCTCTGGTGGATCAGTTGACACGAGGAGGGCCATTACGAGGTAGAATCGGGGACAGGTTGGCAGGATGAAAAGGATGAGCAGCCATGACGCGGCGTCAGCAAGAACCGTTGCGGACAATGAGTGGAGATGAAAAGGCGGAACTGGAAAGACTGAGTCGCGCCAAGAGCGCAGCCGCGGAGCAGGTGATCCGTGCGCGGATGCTGTTAGCGGTCGCGGAGGGGAAAGCCTATACGGAGGCGGCGCGATCGGTGGGGCGGCGCAGCGGCGATGCGGTGAACCGGCTCGTGAGGCGCTTCAACCGCGAAGGCGTAGCCGCCGTAGAGCCTCGGCATGGAGGCGGGCCGCGCGTGGTCTACGGTGAGGCGGAGCGGGAACGGATCCTGAGGGAGTTTCGGCGGCAGCCGGAGCGGGAGCAGGACGGCACCGCGACCGGGTCGTTGAGCACCTTGCAGCGCGCACTGCGCCACGCGCCCGATGGATTACCGCGCGTGAGCACGCAGACGATTCTGAAGGTGCTCTGGGAGGAGGGGTGGAGTTGGCAGAAGGACCGGACCTGGTGTCAGACGGGGCAGGTGCGGCGCCAGCGCGGGG
>DAOTXU010000134.1:0-7413 GCA_034435135.1 Anaerolineae bacterium
CGACCATCGGTGTGCCGTGCAGCGGGTGCCGGCTCACGGCCACCAGCACGCCGTACACCTCGCTGAGCAGGCCGGCCTGTAACACCGTGTCCGGCGCGCCGACCGCGCGCAGTTCGCCGTTTTGCAGCAGCGCCATGCGGTCCGCGTAGAGCGCGGCCTGGTTCACGTCGTGCAGAGTCATCACCACCGTCAACCCATCGTCGTGCGCCAGCGACCGCACCAGCGCCAGCAGCGAAGCTTGATAGCGGAGGTCCAGGTGAGCGGTCGGCTCATCGAGCAGGAGTGCAGCGGGCTGCTGCGCCAGCGCGCGGGCGACGAGCACAAGCTGGCGCTCCCCGCCGGAGAGCGCAGTGATAGGCCGGTCGCGCAAATCACTGAGGCCGGCCCGCGCGAGCGCGCGCTCGACGGCGGCGTGGTCCTCCTCGTTGAGGGGCATCACCCAGCCACGATGCGGCGCACGCCCTAACGCCACCAGTTGCCACACCGTGAGCGGCCACGCCTGGCTTTCGAGTTGCGGCACCAGCCCCAGCGCGCGGGCGCGCGCGCGGGCGGGGAGCTTGAGCGCGTCGCGTCCGTCAATCAGCGCGCAGCCGGCGTGTGGCCGCAGCAGCCCGGCCATCAGCTTGAGCAACGTAGTCTTGCCGGCGCCGTTCGGCCCGATGATGGCGAGCACGGCGCCCGGCACGGCGCGCAGGCTGACGGCCTTCACGACCATGTAACCGTTGTATCCGAAGTGCAGGTTTCTCGCTTCCAGGTCGATCATCGCGCCCTCCACGCCCGCCCCCTGGCGAGCAGGTACAGAAAGAACGGCCCGCCGATCATCGCGGTGAGAATTCCCACCGGCAACTCAACCGGGGCCATCACCGTGCGCGCGGCGGTGTCGGCGACCAGCAGCAGCAGCGCGCCCATCAACAGGCTGATGGGGATCACGCGGACGTGATCCGCGCCGACCCATACGCGCGTGATGTGCGGGGCCATGAGTCCGACGAAGCCGATCACGCCGCTCACAGCGACGGCAGCAGCGGTCGCAAGGCTGGCGGCGGCCACGATCAACACTCGCGCCGGGCGCAGGTTTAGGCCCAGGCCTTGCGCGGTCTCGTCGCCGCACGCCAGCGCGTCTAGCGGGCGCGCCATCAGCCAGATCACGATCACCCCAGGCGTGGCGTAGAGCACGGTAATCCCGATCTGCCCCCACGTGCGCCCTCCCAGGCCGCCCAGCAGCCAGCCGAAAGTCTGGCTCAGGTCTTGCGTGTTGAGGATCATCACCAGCGAGACCAGCGCGGAGAGCATGGTGCTGAACGCCACCCCCGCCAGCAGCAGGGAGATCACTGAGCCGCTGCCGCTCGCCTCGGCGACGGCGTAGACGATCAACACCGACAAGAGCGCTCCGACAAACGCGCCCAGCCCCACCGGCCCGAAACCCGCGCCGGAGAGCGTCAGCCCGCCGGTGATGACTAGCACCGCGCCCAGCGCCGCCCCGCTCGACGCGCCGACGACGTAAGGCTCGGCCAGCGCGTTCTGAAACAACCCCTGAAAGGCTGCCCCCGCCGCGCCCAGACTGCCGCCCACGATCAGGGCCAGCAACACGCGGGGAAGGCGCAGGTCCCACACAATGGCGTTATAGCTGGTCTTGGCCGGCTCCACACCCGGCGCGAGCGCCTTGATAACTTCGCCGGGGGGAATCTCCACCGCGCCGATACCCACGCTCAGCACGGCGGAGACCCCCAGCGCCAGGATCAAGATTGCAACCACCGGAGCCGGTCGCGCTCTGCCCACAGGTTGGCTCACTCTCTAAACACGTCCGGGTACAGGGTGCGCGCCGCCAGCTCAACCGCGTCGGCGATGCGCGGACCGGGCCGCTGCATGATGTTGTCGTCCAGCCCGTAGATCGCGCCCTCCTCCACCGCCGTGATGCCGCCCCAGCCCTCGCGCGCGGCAATCGCCGCCGCGTCGATGAACGTGTTGCCCAGGATCACGTCAGGGTTGCGCTCGATCACCGCCTCGGCGCTGACGGTCGGGAAGGCGTCGGTCAGGTCCGCGAAGATGTTGACTCCGCCGGCAGTGGTGACGATCTCGCTCAGGAAAGTGCTGGGGCCGGCGGTCATGAGCGGGTCGTTCCACACCTCGTAGAAGAAGGCCTTGCGCTCGTCGGCGGGCACGGCCTCGGCGAGCTTAAGCTCCACCGCGCCGATGCGCGACTCCATGTCCACGACGACCCTCGCGGCCTCGGCCACATGGTCGGTCAGCAAGCCGATCTTGAGGATGTCGGCGTACAGGCCGCGCAGTTGCACGGGGATAATCACGAAGAACGGGATGCCCAGGCTTTCAAAGGTCGGGATCAGCTCGGCGTGAAGCGAGTCGCCGAGCACCAGGTCCGCTTCCAGCTCGACGATCTTTTCGATGCTGATCGTGTCGGCGGTGTACTGTCCGACCACTTCGACCGACGCCACTTCGGGTGGGTAGTCGCAGAACTCGCTGCGGCCCACCTGCAAGTCGCCCGCGCCGACGGCCCAGAGGATTTCGGTGTGCCCCGGCGTGAGCGAGACGATCCGCTCCGGCGGCGCTTCCAGCGTGACCTGGCGGCCCAGTGAATCGGTCAGGGTCAGCGGATACGGCCCGCTGCCGGCCTGGGTCGCGCCCGGCAGCAGGGCAACGATGAGTAGAACCAGCAGAATGACGCGCGCTTTCATGAACATCCCTCCTGTGTGCAACCTATCGAAAGGCGATGGCCGTGTGGAGTGAGGGCGGGGGCGGGCGTCGGTGAACGTGTATCGGGGACGTACACACAGGTTGCCCAAAAGAAAACCCGCAGCACATCTGCTGTGCACTGCGGGGTTGGGAACGATCACTAAAGGATCGCCTGGCTCTCAGGGCATTGACGCCCTAGCCCCCAACCCCCATCCACGAAGGCCGAGGCTCGAACCAGGGCGGGCGACCTGGCTTTCCCGACGTGCGTCAGGATTACAGTTGCGGGGCAGCGCCGGACTCGGCTTGCTGTGGCAAGCGACCGGCTTCGCCTTTAATCCCTGCCATCCGGGGCGAGGGAACCCTGATCGGAGCGCTATGCAATTGTGGCAAACACTATAGCACCAGGCAGCGTTTTGCGCAACCCGACTTCACCGCCCAGGCGCGAGGACCTCAACGGGCGTCGGTTCGGGTCTTGGGACGCGCATATACTGCGCCAGCGCCAGCGAAATCGCCACGATCAGCACGCCCCCCAGGAACGTGTACTGCGCCCCGACAGTCTCCCACATCACACCGCCGACGATGGGGATGATGACCGCCGCGACGTGGTTCATTGTCTGCCCCAGCGAGATGTTCGGGGTGATCTCGTCGGGCCCCAGGGCGATCTTCTGAAAGTAGGTCTGCGAGGAGATGGAAAAGGCGAAGAGGACGTTATCCGCCACAAACAGCACGAGCAGGATCAACAGCGCCGGCGTGGCGACAAAAGCGGGGAAGAGCACCCATGTCCCCAGGCTAAATCCCGACACCGGGAAGGTCTGCGCCTGAAGTCCGTCCATCTGTGGGACGACCGCGTAACCCACAAACACGAAGATCAACAGCGCCAGGCTTGCCGTCAGCACGCGCCGCTCGCCAAAGCGGATAATGAGCTTGCCGACGGCCTGGTTCAGGTACGTGCCGATCAGGCTGTTGACCAAAAAGAGCAGCGTGATGACCTGCGCGGTCACAGCATAGTCGCGCACCAGCAAGAAGACGGCGAACGTGCTAAAAATGTGTCGGCGGCTGCCCATGAGCAGTTCGAGCGTGTAGTAAAGCCAGTAGCGGCGGCGCACGGGGGGACGTCGCTGTTCGCGCCGGCTCCGCACCGGTTGCCGACCGAAGGGCAGCAGCGCCACGCCGCCGATCACCACCGCCGCGCCGGCGAGGGTGAACAGGTTGCGGAACCCCAGCGCGTCGAGCGCCGCGATAACGAACAGCGTGCTGATTACCGACGCTGCCGACCCCAGGCTGTTCAGCCACCCCAGCACCTTCGGCGCTTCGTCGGGCTTGACGAGCACGAGCGCCGCCGAGGAATTGCTGGCGTAAAAAAAGTGGAAGCCGATGCTCATCACCAGCGTCGCCGTGACCAGGCTGGTCAGGTCTTGTGCGGCGGCGGTCAACACGATGCCCGCTCCCATCAGCACTACCGAGAGGCCGGCGATCCGCATCTCGACCAGAAACAGCGCCAGCACGCCGACCAGGAATCCCATCAGCCCTGGCACCTCGCGGATGGCCTGGATCAGGCCGATCTCGTCGGCGCGGACGCCTAACTCCTCGACGGCAAAGTTGTTGAAGATCGACTGCCACAGGTTGAAGCCCAGGACCATGAGCAGGTTGTTGAAGGCAATGACGGTAAGCGCGCGGCGCATGGGGTAGCTCCTGTAAAGGTGGGTGATTTGCTGAGCCGGAGATTATACCCGGCGTCGGCGCTTGTGGGCTTAACGTGGTTCGCTCTCTTTATACCGGGTACACACACGTGCGCGAGCGCACCGCGCGGATGGCATTCTCCATCGTCGCTTTAGAGATGGGGTGCCAGCGCCCGCCCTCACGATAAGCGCCGCCGATCTGACTCGGCAGCCACAGCGGGTCGTGCACATAGTAGTGTTCGCGGTCGTAGCCGACGGCTACGAACCAGTGCGCGCCCTGGTCCGGCCCGGAGGCGAGATGCGGCGGCAGGTTCAAGCTGGCGTAATCGACCAGGGCGATCACCGGCCTGTTCGCGTTGATCTGCTCGGTGAAGTAGTTCGCCGCCGCAAACGGCGACTCGACCGTGCAGCGCAGCCCGAAGTGCGCCGCCAGGCGGGCCAGTTGCCAGCCGGTGGTGTATCCGCGCGGCGCGACGCCGGCGTTGAACAGATCGCCGACCGTCAGCCCATCGCCCAGGCCGGCGTACTTGAGCAACATCAACACACAGGCGTGTCCACAGTCGTTGGGGAAGGGGTTGTCAAGCTGGCTGACCCAGGGCACGTCCAGCCGCTTGTGAGCGGTGATTGGGGCCATGCGGCGCAGTTCGTAAACAATCTGGCGCTTCTGCGCGTCGGTCAGGTTGGGCAGGGCGCGGATCATTGGCCCGGTGTAGACTTCCTGCCGCGTCTCTTTTACATAGCTCAGCCCGGCGGCCTCGATCCATTCCCAATAGGCGTCACCCTGGCCCAGCGCCGCCGCCGCGCGCGCGAAGGCGTTGACGACCTGCTGATGGGTATATTGCCCGACCACCTCGCCGGGCGCGTCCAGCCCGTCCCCGTTTGCGCCCGGCGGGGTGATGGTGCGCAGGTAAGCGAACTCGACCCGCCCGACCGTCCCGAATCGGAAGAAGCTCACGCCGGGCGCGCCGCGCGCAAAGGCCGCCTCCGCCGCGCGGACCATCTCGCGCCCTGGCACGTCGTGATAAGCCTGGAGCATGGGCACGACCGGATGGTTATAGGGGCGCAGCGCCTCAAACGCGCGCGCGACCGCCTCCTCCGGCGGCAGGCCAAATTCGCGGTGGTAGACCATCGGGTGCAGGCTTTGCACGTGTGGCAGCCACTCCTGAATATGGATGTCCTGGGGATGCCGGTCCCGTGCGTCCAGGTTGAGGCCGATGTGGAAATCCGCCGGGATTTGCGCGCGAATCTGCTGGATCAGCGCGCGCGCCGCGTGCGCCCCGCCGGTGAAGTAGTTGCTTCCGACCTCCACGTCCAGCAACATCGACCTGACGCCCGCCACGTTGCACACCGCCGCCACGCGCCGCGCCTCCATGAGCACATCCTCGCCCTTGAGCACCGCCCAGGCGTGGAAGTCGATGCCCGCCGCGCGGAGCTTGCGCACCCACCGCACGATGTCATCCGGCCCCAGTATGGCGAGGTCGTGCTTGTTTTCGGGGTCGTCGTAGACGCCCTGCCACTCCGCGCCGTCGCTGGTCTTGACGTACACGGCGTTGATGTTGGGCGTTTCGTGCACCAGCGTGGCGACGATCTCATCGATAGTGCGCTCGCTGACGGCTTTGCCGGCCCAGTGCACGATGCCGACGGTGCGGTCGTAAGGTGTGGTCATGGCAGTGGCTCCTCTCACCGATCAACTGCGCGCAATAATGATAATTGACATCGACTTAGAACCTATCCGAAAAACCGTCTCAAACGACCTGGACAAGGGGCTTAAGCCCCTTGTCCAACGTTATTCGGATAGGCTCTTAATGACACTTGGCGGCGGCGGCGCTTACAATCGTCAATGCCGGACCTTAGCTTGCGGGTGTAAGATGCAATTTGTAAGCCAGGCCAGAACGGACTCAAAGCAGGAGGTTCATTCGATGCCCCAGAAGATTACCGAAGAGTGCATTTCGTGCGGCGCGTGCGAGCCGGAGTGCCCGAACGAGGCCATCTCGCTGGGTGAGGATATTTATCAGATCAACCCGGAAAAGTGCGACGACTGCGAGACCTGCAAGGGCGTCTGCCCGGTGGACTGCATCATCTCGATAGAGGCGTAATCCCGCACCCTCCCGCCTCACGCCGTAGGCCCTCCGCAAGACAAGCGGAGGGTTTTTTATTGCTGAAGTGATTCAAGCTTTTGAGCCAACGACCGCGGTGCGTGTGGTGCTTGTCATGTTGGCGGGCACCTCACCCCCTGTCCCCCGCTCCGCTTGCGGAGCGGGGGTGTCCAGCCGCAGGCGAGACGGGGGTGAGGTAGAGAAAGGCCTTAGCACGGCCAGCTGTTGGCGTAAGTTTGAATCAGTTCGCTCCCACACGATGGTTTACAAACTTTTAACGAATAATTCATTCTTCGGCAACACACCTCACCTACAATGAAAGCAAATCGAAACTGTAGACATGCTTGCACAAGGAGATGAACAAGATGAACACTATTCGCAAAGGTTTGATCGCCCTCGTCGTGCTGTCGGCGCTGGCCGTGTCAGCAGCGCCCGCCTTCGCGCAGACAGGCTCCACGCGCACGATTACGCTGACCGAGGCAGACATCAACGCTTCGTTTCGCGTGACCAACCCGCCGCGCCGCACCGTCACAAACGTGCATGTGGACTGCCAGCCGGGGCAGGTGGTCATCAGCGCGACGATGACCTATCGTGGTCACCCGCCGATGCAGGTTGCCGCAACGTTCGCGCCCAGCATCAACAACGGTCGTGTCTACTGGTTGGTCAGCGCCGCGACGGTCAACGGGCAGCCGGCCTCTCTGGAACTGCTCCAGCAGATCAACGCCTCGATCAGCGCCTCGTGGCGCAACTACTTCCGCCGCCAGCTCCCGCCGGGGCATGTAAGCGCCATCGAGATCACGGAGGATGCCATCACCGTCGTGTTGACGAAGAACTGATTCAAACTTTTGCCAACAGCTGGCCGTGCTAAGCGTTTCTCTACCTCACCCCCGTCTCGCCTGCGGCTCGACACCCCCTCTCCGCTTGCGGCTATAGTCCGGCGTAGCCGGGAG
>DAOTXU010000135.1:0-27046 GCA_034435135.1 Anaerolineae bacterium
CTTCAAGCGCGCGGGGAGCTTAAGCAAATCCTCCTTCGCGCGATGGGCGTTATTCGCGGTTATATCTGCTTCGCCGTAAGAAGAGGATGACGTTTGACCAGGCATCACCTCCTCCTGCTGTTCATGTTTGCGATTTTGCCGCTTCCTGCGTTCGCACAAGAGAGCGCGCCCCTGCCCGCCGACCTGTACTATCTCGATCAGGCCGGGCGGCTGTGGCGGCTCCCGGCAGCGGGCGGCGCGCGCGAGCAAATCTCCCCGACCAACCAGCAGATCATCGACTTCGCGCTCGCGCCGGGCGGCGACTGGCTCGCGTACCGGACGCAGAGCGGCCTCTTCGCCCGCGCGTTGGGCGGCGCGGAGCCGGCGCAGCGCCTCGACGCGGAGGCCGGCGCGCCGGCGACCCACGCGCAGGGTAGCACGCTCGCGTGGTCGCCCGCCGGCGGGCCGATGGCCTATGCGACGGCGGCGGGCGTGCGCGTCTATGTCCCCGGCGTCGAGGCTCCGATCACGGCGGCGGGCGGGCCGGTCGTGAACCTGCTGTGGTCGCCGCGCGGGCGCCACCTGGCGTGCGAGGCTGACTCCGGCGCGTGGACGATCTACGAGCTGCGCGGCGGGGCGCTCACCGTGGCCGGCGCGCTGGAGGGCGACAGCGACGTAGCCTGGCTGCCTGACGAGCGCCTGATCGTCACGCCGGCGAGCGGCGGCCTTCAGGTCGCGGCGCTCGGCGGCGAGGTGTGGCCGCTTACGGGCGATTCGGCGGCGAGCAAGCCGTTCGCGTGGGGGTCCACGGTTTACTACTTCTCGCACACCGCGCCGGGCGCGCCCGGTGTGCTGGCGGTGAGGCTCGTCGGCGGCGACGCGCCGGCTGAGATTATCGGCCAGCAGGCGTTTGACACGTCCGGCGCGCGCTGGAACGCGGCCGGCTCGGCGCTGGTGGTGGCCGGCGACGTGGGACTGATGCGCGTCGATCCGGCCACCGGGCAGGCGCGGGCGATCCCTGATACAGCGGGCGCAGTACAATGGGCGTGGGGACCCGTCCGCCAGCCCACGAACCGGTGGGTCGAGAAGATGCCGGCCGATCTCTACTTCCTTGCCGAGAACGCTGGGGCTGCGCAGGTGTGGCGAATCGGCAAAGGGGAGGAGCAGGCAGCCCCGCTCACCGCGGAGGGCGAGGACGTGGTCGCCTTCACCGCTTCTGCCGACGGCAAGCGCATCGCTTACGTAGCCGGGACTTGGCTCATGGCGGCGGACGTCGGCCAAGCGAACGCGCGCCAGGTTGCGGAAGCCACCTCCGCCGACGTCGCGCCGGCCCTCCGCCCCGACGGGGGCGCGCTGGCGTATATCGCGGGCGGGGTGTGGGTCACGCCGCTTGATGGAAGCGCCGCGCCCGCGCTGCTGGTCGGCGACGCAGGCGGCCGCGTATTCCGGCGTCCGCGCTGGTCGCCGACCGGGACATGGCTGCTGGTGGACGTCGCAGCCGGGGATCGCGCCGAGCCGGCGTTGCTCTCCGTGACGGGGCATGGGCCGCTCACATTCGATGCGGACTGCCAGACGGCGCGCTGGACGGTCGGCAACCAGATACTTTGCTGGGGCGCGGGCGGGCTGTACCTCGTCACGCCCGGCGACCCGGCGCAGGTGGAGCCGTTGCTTGACGCCAGTTGGCGCGTGGTCGATGCGGTGCTCCTGCCCGACGGCGCGGTGATCTTCCTGCAACGTGGAGACGCGCCCTGGCCGGCGGCGGTCCAGCCGATGCGTTGGGAGCGCGGCGGGACGCCGCAGCCCTGGGGCGAGGGCGGCCTGCTCGGCGCGCCGCGCCTTTCGCCGGATGGCAGCATGATCGCCGGGTTGTACAATATGGATGAGGATGGCCGAGGCCAGCTTATGCTGATCCGCGCCGAGACCGGCTATCGAGTCTCGCCCGGCGTGCCCGAACGCGCGTGGTTGCTGGCGTGGGCGGGAGACTAGGCGCTCGGCGCTCGTGTAAGGTGGAGTGGCTGTGCGTAGTTTGAGTTCTGACATCTGCACTCTGGGACTGAGCCATGTCTGAAAGAATCCTGGTCATCGAAGACGAAGAGAGCATCCTGCAATTTCTGGAGCGCGGGCTGATCTTCGAGGGGTACCGCGTCAACATTGCGAAGGACGGTGAAGAAGGGCTGCGGCAGGCCCGCGACAACCCGCCCGATCTGGTGATCCTGGACTGGATGCTGCCCGGCCTGGATGGGCTGGAGGTCTGCCGGCGCCTGCGCGCAGCGGGCGACGTGCCGATCCTGATCCTCACCGCCAAGAGCGAAATCGCCGACCGGGTACGCGGCCTGGACGCTGGCGCGGACGATTATATGGTCAAGCCGTTCTCGTTCGACGAATTGCTGGCGCGAATGCGCGCGCTGTTCCGGCGTGTCGCGCCGGCGAAACCTGACGTGCTCACCTTCGCCGATCTGAAGCTCGACACCGGCACGCACCGTGCGTCGCGGGGAGACCGGGTGATCGACCTGACGGCGAAGGAGTATGAGTTGCTGGAGCTGCTCATGCAGAACCCGCGCCAAGTGCTCACCCGCGAGTTGATTTTCGACCGGGTATGGGGGTACGATTTCGGCGGCGAGAGCAACATTATCGAAGTCTATGTGCGCTACCTGCGCCAGAAGACAGAGGAAGGCGGGGAGCCGCGCCTGATCCACACGGTGCGCGGCGTAGGGTACGTGCTCCGCGACGACTGACGCCAACCAACGTCGCGCAGGCAGGTGAGGTTGGGGGGCGCGGCGCAGCCGAAAAAGTAAGGGCGACCTGGCGGGTCGCTCCTATAAGAACGAAGCGTTGTGGTAGGCGCTTAACCATCTCGCCAGCCTTTGCGGTGCGGGCGGCTTTCTCGCTGCTCTTGATGAGCGTCATTCGCGGTTTCATTCTTCTTCTCTTCAATGTGCCTGCCCTCGCTGGCCCAACCTCTCTGTGAAAAGTGACAGGCGGTCAGCCGACGCTCAGCGAAAGCAGCTTGCAGTAGCAAGGAAATAACAGAGGAATTGCAACGTATGATGCGATTCGCTAATCAAATTGCTATTAATATTACAAAACACGCTTGACTCCTTCACAGATTTCATGAGAAAATAGTATATAGTGTAGTTTTCTTGAGAGGAGGGAAGTCATGGACGGCGAACTCGTCGGGCGCGTGGTTCGCCTGGGGAGGGGATGGGTTGAGGTTGACGCCGGCGGCGCCATTCGTCGCGTGACCTTGCCGCCGGGGCTTGTCGCCCACGTGGGAAACTATGTCGAACTGCGTGGCGACACCGCTGTGTCTCTGACGAAGAACCCCGATCACGCGATCTCCTCCACAAAACCGCTTCACGCGCAAGCGAGCAAGTATCAGCAGTAATTCCTGGTTGGCTCATGATGAGCCAACCGTCGCCGTTTTTCACGTTGCTCCACAACTAAAGAAAGCTCAACGGTAGAAGCAGCGCAAACAGCGGGCTTAAGGCCGCTGTCTAGCAGGGGCTTTGCTCTCCTGGTGTCGTTGAGCCGCTTGAGAAAGCCTGATCCACCGGCAGAGGCGCGTGGATCTGGATGGAGTCGCCGGTCAGGCTGTCCAACCCAAGCTCATGAGGAGAGACGCGCCTCGAAAGATGGTAAAACACATGATACGGGCCGATCTGGCGCTCCTGAAATGTCACGCCATAGGCGGCCATACGCTGCCGGATAATTCCGTCTAAAACAGGGTGGTGGGAGGTGATGTAGACCACCTCTTCCGCTTCATTAACCGTCTCTTGGTACGGGGTATAGCGGTCGTCGGCAGGGTTATAGCTGAGGTCGGCCTTATAGGGCAACGCCGCGCGCAAGATGATCTCCTCTTTCGACAGGAACGCCAGCCGAAAAGCAATCCAGTAGTTGGCGTAGCCGCGCGTGAGTTGGTTCGCGCGCAGGAAGTCCATCAATTCCTGGTCGTGGTCGTGCGGGATGTGGCTGATGGGGTCGAACTGGGTGGTGAAGCCCGGCGGCTGGCGCACGGCAGCGACGCTGTTGCCGAGCAGCGCAAAGGCGAGCAGTCCGACGGCGATCCCGCGGGCAAGGGCACGCCGCTCGAGGCGCAGGTGGTCCAGCGTGGCGGCGACGAGCACGGTCAGCGGCGGGATGAGCGCCAGGAAATAGCGCCCGGTGGGGTCGGTGCCGAAGGTCGAGAGGACGAAGAGGGCGCAGAATCCGACGCCCATCGCCGCCAAATAGGCGCGCCCCTCCGGGACCATGCGCGGCGCGCGGCGGCGAATCGCGTAGCCAAGCAGACCGGCGTAAACCACGAGGACCAGCGCGGAGAGAGGAAAGGCAAAGTAGTTCCCGCTCCAGGGGTAGCGCAGCCCGACAGCGGCGGGCAGGCCGAGGAAGATCAACCCGGCCAAGCGTTGGTCAATTGGGCTGACCGCGAAGCCGGTGTTGTCGGCGCGCCGGCCATGCAGAAACACCTCGACGGCGGCGTTGTTGTGAGTGAAATTGTACTGCCACCACGGCGCGCTGAAGATGAGAAACATCAGGAACGCCCATGCATAGTAAGGCGTCTGCCTCAGGGCGGCGTGGCGCAGGAGCATTAACCCGACCGGGAGCAGGTAAGCTACGATCAGGCCGTTGGCCCACCAGCCCAGCCCTGCCGCCGCGCCGACGAGCGCCCACCGCCAGATCGAGCGCTCGTGGCCGTGCGTCACGTCGTAGCCGAGGATGAGCAGCAGGTTGCCCAGGATCAGGGTTTCGTTGTAGCCCCCCAGAGTCGCGGTGGTGTAGAGGGTCATGACCGTCGGCGGGACCGCCGCGAGCAATCCCGCGACCGTCGCTGCCCAAGTGCGCCGCGTCAGCCGCCAGGCCAGCCAGAACGTGGTCGCCACAACGACCAGGTACAGAATCGACTGTACCAGACGCACAGCCAGCACGGACTCGCCAAAGACGCGAAACCCGGCGGCAATGAGGATCGCGTCGAGGCTGCCCATGTAAGCCTGCCCGTAGAAGAAGGGCGGTATCTCCTTCCCCTGGAGGACATGGCGCGCCATCAGCGCCACGACCGCTTCATCGGCGTTGAAGGTGAAGGCGTCGGTCGCCAGCAGCGCCAGCCGCAAAATCGCCGCGACCAGCAGCACGCCGACGAGGAGCAGAAGCGCGCGTAGGATGGTGGAAGACGCTTTTTCCTGGACGACCGTGTGTTGTAACGTATCTTGCACGGCGCAATGCCTTGTATGGGCGATGCCTCACCGGATTGTAGTCCTACCGGCGAAGCGGTGGCAAATCGCGCCGGTGGACCCTGCGACCTTGACGGCGCGGGTCGTATGGCGCGCGGAGACAACTGTAGCTTAACGGCGCAGAGTGAGGCTCATGCAACCTTAACGGGTATTGAACTGATTCAAACTTACACCAACAGCTGGCCGTGCTAAGGCCTTTCTCTACCTCACCCCTGTCTCGCCTGCGGCTCGACACCCCCTCTCCGCTTGCGGCTATAGTCCGGCGTAGCCGGGAGAGGGGGACGGGGGGTGAGGTGTCCGCAAACATGACAAGTACCACACGCACCGCGGTCGTTGGCTCAAAAGCTTGAATCACTTCATTGTTAATGTGGAGAAACGCCCTCATCCTGTACAATATAGGCAGCGATCGTTGCGAGTCGTGCTGGCGGCAGAGCCTATGCGCACCGTGACCTCTGTAGAGCGCGAAGGGCGCGGGAGACTCCCGCGCCTGAGTCTGCGCGCACTGATCTACCGATTCGACGATCCGCTCTTCATCATGCTGCGGCATTGGATGGAAGGGCGGCATCCGATCTTTCGCCTGGAAGCCGTGCGCACGATCCCCCACGTCTCGCTCAAGGGGACGCCGCTTGATAACCGGGGCGTGCGGACGGTCCTCCGGTTTATGGGCGACTGGGCCAGTGGCCTGGGCTGCCTGATCGCGCCGCTGTTTTTGCTCGCGCCGTTCGTGCCCTGGGTGTGGCGGATTCCGACGGTGCTCTCCACCGCGCCGACGGTAGCGCGCGAGGTTGAGGGGCGCACCTGGCTGGCCCTGCGCAGCACGCCCTTCAGCACTTCCGAGATCGTCCAGGCTCTTCACGCCGCCGGCACCTACCGCGTGGCGCAGGTCTGGGCCTACGTGACCAGTATGCGGCTCGCGGTCGTGGGCATCCTGGCGCTGATGATCCTCATCATGACCTGGTTTCCTGGCCGCTCGACAAGCCGGTTGGGATTGGTCGAGTGGGTCGCCTATCTGTTTTGCGGGTTCTACTTCCTGTTTGAACCCCTGCTCGACGCGGCGATTGACGGCGCGGTTGGCATGGTGGCCTCGACGCTCAGCAAGACACAATTGACCGGAGTGATCAACGCGCTCATCCTGCGCGTGATCTTATGGTCCTTGCAGGTGCTGGCCCTGCTCTTGATTATGCCGGTGACCAAAGGCCTTCTCCCCCTCGCCCAGGCGGACAGCGTGCCGACGCTGGTCCTGCTCGGACCGGCGTATACGCTCGCGCTGGGTTTCTCCGCAGAGGCGGCCATCGCGCTGGTGATGATGATGGTGGCGGCGCGCATGATCTTCTTGCGCCTGTTGACGGCGGTAGCCGTATGGCGCGCCGAGGCTATCGGTTAGTCGGCGTCCCTCCTGACGGCTCGCCTGGGGGAGGCTTGTGATGGGCGCCCTGGAACGGCTGCTGCTTCGGGGATTGCACCCGATCGCTCCCATCTACCGGCGCGAGGTCCGGCGCGGGGTGTACCCGTTCCGCGCGGAAAAACTGTGGCCGGGCTGCCTCGCGCTGGCCGCGTTGCTCGTGCTCATCCTCATGATCGGCCCGCTGAGCGTCGTCGCGCTGATGATTACCTCGCTGCCGCTGTTTGGCTGGGCATGGCGCTTGCAGATGGCGCTCGCGGCCAGTTCGACCATTGCGCGCGAGGTGGAAAGCGGCACCTGGGACGATCTCCGTGCGCTGCCCTGGTCCATCGGCGAGATCGTGCGCAGCAAGTACGCCGCCGTGCTCGCGCGGGAGCGACGGCTCTTCACGCAATACATGACGCTCCGGTTCTTCCTCTTGCTGGCAATGCTGGGCTTCGCGTGGCTCGCGTTCTGGTTTGACTGGATGCTCGCGCCGGAAGCGCGGGCTAACCTCGCCTGGATGCTGCTGGCGACGGTCCTGAGCGTGGGCTATACGCTCTTCGAGCCGGCATTGGACCTGGCGACGGACGGGGCGTTCGGCCTGCTGGCGAGCGCCTTCGCGCGCAACCAGGGGCAGGCGGCAGGGCTGGGCCTGGCGCTGAGCGCGATTGGGCTGGCCGCGCAACTCGCCCTCACCGCGTTGCTGATCGGGGGGGCGACGCAGGTGGCGCCCGGCGCGGGCAGTCCGCTCCAGTTGTGGGATAGCGCGCTCCTGTCGCTGTGGGGCATGGCCGTGTGGGGGCCGGGCGGGGCGCTGCTGTACAACGTGTCGCCGATTGCGTGCGCGGCGGTCATCGCGCTGGCGGCGCTGGCGCGCACCGCTGCGCTGTGTGGGCTGCTGGCGCTGGCAGTGTGGCGCGCGGCGGCGCGCTAGAGGCCGCATGGAGCGTATGCTGGTCCGCTGGCTACATCCTATCGAGCCGATCTACCGCCGCGAGGCGCGGCGCGGCAAGGCGTTTCAGCCGCCGGGAGGGTGGTGGTGGATCGGTATGGGGTTGCTCGCCTTTGCCCTGGTCGGCGAGACCCTCTCGCCGTTTGTGGTCGCCCTGATGTTGCCGCTGCTCCTGGTCATGCGCATTCGGATTGTGCTCTCTGTCTGCGACGCGATCCCCTGCGAAGTCGAGCGCCAGACCTGGGACATCCTGCGCACGCTGCCCCAATCGACGAAGCAAATTGTCATGTCCAAATACGCTGGCGCGCTGATGCGCGCACGCAGGTTGCTGGCGCAACTCTATGTCTTGCGCCTCATCGCCTCGGCGCTGATGCTGTGCTTCTTTGTATTCGCGTTGTCCACGCTCCCGCGCGACGATGGCTCTGGCACATCGTTGGGCGCCGTTGGCGTGGCGCTGGCGGCGACGGTTGGCGCGCTTTACTGGCTTGTCGAGCCGGCGCTTGACTTTGCAACTGACGGCGCATTGGGCGCGGCGGTCGGCGCGTTCGTGTGTGATCGGGGTCAGCTCCGCGTGATCGGGCTTGCCGTGAGTGCGGCGGCCCTGGCGGCTCAACTCGCGCTGACGGCACTCCTGGTCGGCGGGGCGGCGACGATAGCTCCCGCTTCAGCCCGCCCGCTCCTGGCGTGGGAGAGCGCGCTGGCGGCGCTGGGCTGCCTGGCCGTGTGGGGGCCGGGTGGGGCGCTGCTGTTTAATGCTGCGCCAGGGGCGTGCGCGTTTGTGATCCTGCTGGTCGCTGTGATCCGGTACAGCGTGTTGCGCGGGCTGCTCGCGCTGGCTGCATGGCGCGCGGAGGCTGGCCATGTTGCACATTGAGGATGTGCTCTATCGCCGGCTGAGGTCTATCCATCCCCTCTACGACCGCGAGGCGTGGCGCGCGCCGGCGACAACCTCGCTTCTGCCACTGTCAGTCGAACTTGGGGGTGCTGGGGGTGTATGGGAACGGTCGCGCCTGGCGTCGTGTTCCCGCTCTTCCCACCGGTAGTGTTGTTCGTGTTGCTGCCGGGAGCAAGCGCGCCCGCCGTTTTGCTCTTGATCTTGCTGACAATTGTGATACGCTTACTGAGATGGATGAACCTGGTCGAACTGGCCGGCTGGCGCGCCGCCCGGAGTTTAGCATGACCACCGCTTACATCACGCACGAGCGCTATGTCGAACACACACTCGACGGCCACCCGGAGAGCGCCGACCGCCTGTACGCGATCTGGGCGCGGCTGGAGGAGGCGGGCGTGCTCGCAGACCTGACCGCGCTCGAACCCATCGAGGTCAATCAGAGCCAGATGGAAGCGGTGCACCGCCGCCGTTACCTGGAAGTGCTCGAATCGACGCGGGCTGGCCCGACCATGCTCGACCCCGACACCTACGCGCTGCCGGTCTCCTACGACGTGGCGCGGCTGGCGGCGGGCGGGATGGTGCGCGCCGTCGATGCCGTTGTGCGCGGCGAGGCGGATAACGCGCTGGCGCTGGTCAGGCCGCCGGGGCACCACGCCCGGCCCGATCGGGGGATGGGCTTCTGTCTGCTGAACAACGTCGCCATCGCAGTGCGCTACGCGCAGCGCGCGCTGGAGGTGGAGCGCGTGCTCATCGTGGATTACGATGTGCATCACGGCAACGGCACACAAGACGCCTTCTATGACGACCCCGACGTGCTGTTCATCTCGACGCACCAGTACCCGTTCTACCCCGGCACGGGCGCGCTGCACGAGACCGGGATCGGCGCGGGCCAGGGCGCGACACTCAACATCCCCCTGCGCGCCGGCGTCGGCGACGCGGGATACGCGCGTATCTATGAAGAAATCGTCTGGCCGGCGGCGCGGCGCTTCGCGCCGGAGTTGATCGTGGTCTCGGCGGGCTTCGACGCGCACTGGGCCGATCCGTTGGCCGGCCTGACCCTGTCGCTCCGGGGCATCGCCCACCTCACCCGTGAACTCGTCACCATGGCCGATGAACTGTGCGCCGGGCGGATCGTCTTCACACTGGAGGGCGGCTATGACCACGACGCGCTCGGCAACGGCGTACTCAACGTGGTTTATGCGCTGTTGCGCCGGGATGAGGTCGCCGACCCGATGGGCGCGTCGTCCTGGGAGGAGCCTGCTATCGAGAAACTTATAAAAGACGTAAGGGAGATTCACCAGTTGGGGTAAACAACGCTTACACACCGCTCCCTCAATCCCCGCTTGCATTTCGCCGCCACCTGTAGGATAATGCTTTTAGTTAGGTTAACGTAACGTCAGAGCGACGGTCAGTGAGCTACTGTGATGGCCGAGATTAACCTTCAATCTTTCCTTGAAGAACTGGATAAGCTGCTGGAAAACGAAGCGCACGAAGAAGTCATTGGGCGCTGTAAACACATCCTGAAGACATACCCCAAACACCTCGACACGTATCGCATCCTCGGCAAGGCCCTGCTGGAAAAGAACCGACACCAAGACGCCCAAGACGTGTTCCAGCGCGTCCTCAGCGCCGAACCGCGCGATTTCATCTCCCACGCCGCGATGAGCGTCGTCTACGAAGAACAGCATCAGCTCGACGAAGCCATCTGGCACATGGAACGCGCCTTCGAACAAGAGCCGAACAATCAGGCGGTTCGGGAAGAATTGCGCCGCCTCTACCGGCAACGCGACGGCTTTGAGCCGGCCCAAATCCAGTTGACCCCCGGCGCGCTTGCGTCGCAGTACGCCAGAGGGGGGTTGTATGCGCAGGCCATCGCCGAACTGCGTCGCGCCCTGTCCGATCACCCCGACCGGATGGACTTGCTGACGCTGTTGGCGGAATGCCTGTGGAAGTCAGGCCAGGTGAAAGATGCCGCCGAGGTCGCCGCGCGCATCCTGGAAAAACTGCCCAACTGCCTGGTGGCTAACCAGACGCTCGGCGAGATGTGGCTCCGGTATGGGCGCGCGCAGGAAGCGGCGTTCTACCTCGCGCGCGTTGAGGCGCTCGCCCCGTATCGCGTGTTGGAGATCGCCAGCGGCGGCGCGCCGGTGGACCGGGAGGCGGTCAGGATACCCGAACTCGAATGGTCCGGCGCTGCCGCGTCGCTGGCAGCGGGCGCGCCGGATTGGGTGGCCGCCGTCGGCGAAGCCTTCGCCGACGAGTCGGAGGAAGTGCCTGACTGGGCGCGCGACCTGGGCGGGAGCACTGCCGCCCCCCTGTCGGTCGAAGAGGCGCTCCAGTTCAACATGGCTGACTACGCGCGTGGGACCGAAGAGACCGTGCCGGAGTGGATGGCGGACCTGCGCGCCGAAGCCCAACCCGACCAGGAGCCGATGAGTCCCTTTGCGCCGGACTGGATGACGGAAACCGAGGTCGGACCGATTGAGACGACCCTGCCTGAGGCCGACTCGACCGACCTCGACTGGATGCAGGGATTCAGCACAGACCTGGCTCCAGAAGAAGAGGAGAAGCCGGACCGCGTCCCGACGGGTCTCACTGACGAACTCGAAGGGGCCGAACAGGAACAACCGGACTGGCTGCGCGAATTCATGGGCGACGCCGGCGAAGCAGCGGCGGAAGAGGAGCCAAGCGCTGTGGAAGCGCCCGACTGGCTCACCGGTGGGGATTTGGGCGCGGGCGCAGCGCTGCGCCCGGTCGAAGCGCCGGCTGAGCCTGCGCCTGACTGGTGGAGCGAGAGCGCCAGCGCCGAAGCGGCCATCGACGAGGATGCATGGCTCGCCGGCATGATGGGAAGCGCGGAAACAACGGAAGCCCCGGCTGCTGAAGTTGAAGCGGGCGCCATACCAGACTGGTTCACTGCGCCTCAAGCTGAGGCTGGCCCGGCGGAAGAGGCCGATATGGAGTGGCTGACCGGTATCACCGAGCCTGCCGCCGAAGAAGCTGCTCCTGTCGGTGAGATGGACATGGATTGGCTCACCGGGATGACCGAAGCGCCCGCCGCGGTTGTCGCCGACGAGGAGATAGGCGCCGATTGGCTCGCCGACATGACCGAGTCGCCCGCCGAAGGAGCTGCCGAGGGTGCATCGCGTTGGACCGCCGGTCTGCCGGAGACGCCCGTTGAAGGAGTTTCTGGGGCTGAGTCGGGCGCGCCGCGCTGGACTGCCAGTTTGCCGGAGACGCCGGCTGAAGGCTCCTCTGGGGCCGCGCCAGGCGCGCCGCGCTGGACCGCCGGCTTGCCAGAACTGCCTGAAGAGGAGCCTGTTGCGCCGGGCCTGGAGTGGATGGCCGATCTGACCGCGCCTTCCACAACGCCCAAGGCCGGGGCCGAACCCGCCGAACCGGGCGTGATCCCCGACTGGCTGGCGGGCGCGGAGCCTGAAGCCGAGGCGGAGCCGGCAGAAGCGGCGGGCATGGACTGGCTCACCGAGGCGGCGGAAGCGCCCGCCGAACCGGGCGTGATCCCCGACTGGTTGGCGGGCGCGGAGCCTGAAGCCGAGGCTGAACCAACGGAAGCGGCGGGCATGGACTGGCTGACCGAGGCGGCGGAAGCGCCCACGGTGGCTGAACCGCTCTCAGACTGGTTGGGCGGCGCGGAGCCTGAAGTTGAAGCAGAGCCGGCAGAAGCCGTCGGCATGGACTGGCTGACCGAGGCGGCGGAAGCGCCCGCCGAAGCGGGGGAGGTTCCCGACTGGCTGGCAGGAGTTGCGCCCGAAGCCGAGGCGGAGCCGGCGGAGGCGCTGGACGCGGACTGGTTTGCCGACATAGCCGAACCCTCACCGGAGGCTGAAGCTGGCGCTCAGAGAAGTGGGTTAACCGATTGGTTGGTCGAGGCAGGAATTGAAGAGCGAGTCCAGAGCTTCGAGCCAGGCGAGACGCCCGGCGGAACCGGGGCGCTCGCAGAAGTCGATGAGTTGGACTGGCTGACGGCCTTCGAGCCGGGGTATGACCCGGAGGCCATCGCCAGGCCGAAGACGACTCAGATTCTCGAAGAACTCGAAGAAGAGGAAGAACGCGCCGCCCCAGAAGTCGAGGCGGTGGAGGCCGCGCCTGCCGAGCCGTCTGACTTCCTGGCCGAGTTGTTGGCGTCGGCGCGCGCGGAAGAGGCCCCGCCGGTTGAAGCGGGGGAAGCCGAACCTGTTGCAGAGGCCGATTTCCTGGCCGGCTTGACGGCGTCTGTCGAGGAAGAAGAAGCCCTGGAAACGCCGTTCCCGACCGTTGAAGCAGCCGAGGCCGAACCCGCCGAGGCGACAGATTTCCTGGCCGAGTTGCTGGGAGCCTCGGCGGTTGAGGAAGCGGAAACACCGGAAGCTCCCCTCTTTGGCGAAGAGTTGGAGATTGGCGAGGAGATCACCCCCCGGTGGATGGCGGCTGTCCCAGAAGCGCCCGGCGAACTCGACATTTCGATCACCCCCAGGTGGCTCGCCCAGACGGCTGAACCTGAGGTCCAACTGGATACAGAGGTGATCCCCCGCTGGTTGCGCGCCCCGACAGAAGAAACGCCGATGCGGCCTGCGTGGATGGCGCAGCCGCCGGAGCCTGAGCCGCCAGCGGAGCCGGTCGTATTTGAGGAACTTGCGGCGGAGTTCCAACCCTCTGTAGAAGCGCCCGCCGAGGTTCCTGGCTGGCCGTTTGAAGCAGAGGAACTGGAAGCGGAGCCGGTCGATACAGCGGTTGAAGCGCCGGGGTTTGAAGCGCCAGAGATGCAAGCGCCCGCGCCTGAGGTGGAAGAAGCAGCCCCGGCGGTAGCGCCGACGTCGGTAGAGGCGGCGCTTGAACTGGAGACGCCGGTCGCGCTTGACACGGCGGCTTTGGAAGCGCTCATGGCTGTCGAGGAACCCGCCGTTGCATTGCGCCTCCCGAAGGCGCGGTTCGCCTTCGAGTGGCTGGAGGGACCTCCACCCCGCGCCGGGTTCGATGGCGCAGCCCCGACCCTGTCACAGGCGGCGTTCATCGCGGAGCCGGCCTTCTCCGAAGAGGACACCACGCCCAGCCAACCCACCGAGTCGATGCGCTCGATTGGTGCTGAGGAAGTAACGGATGTAAACTTTGGCGTGTCAGCCGATCTGCAACACGCGGAACCCGGCGATCAAGATGAGGTTGGTCCGGTAGACGTACCGGCAGCGTGGCTGCGCGAGCCGACTCGTGAAACCGGCCCGTTGAGCGAACATCGCGCGCACGCCGGGCGCCAGGTCGCCGCGCCGGAGTGGCTGCGCGAAACCAGGGAAGAAGCTGAGGATTGGGATGCGCCGCCTGAAGAAGACCCGCCTGAGCAGTTGTAGACATCCGGGCGCAGGCAGGGTGCGGATGGGCTTGCACGCCAAGCCGACGCGCGCATCGACCATCTGGAGGGAGGATTCATGACGCCCCCTGATACCCCAGGCGGGGACTTGATGCCTAATTTCGACGAGCTGAGTCCTGAAGAGGCGATGGCCTGGCTGGAAAGCCTGGCAAAGCGCCAGGGCGCCAACCTCGAAGAACTCACCACCGCCGCCAACGTCGAAATTCCCGAACTCCCACTGGATACCGTTGTCGATGAGCCGGGCTACACGCCTTTCGAGGCATCCGGCCCGACTGAAGTCGCCGCGCCGCCGGAACCGGTCGTGAGCGCCGAACCCGCGCCGGCCCCTGAACCGTTCCTGGAAGCTGAGCCGGTCGAAGCTGCGGACATGGAATGGCTCGCCGGCGTCGCTGCTGAAGAAGAGGGCGTGGAGTGGCTTACCGAGGTCGCTGCTGAGGAAGAGGGCGCGGAGTGGGTCACCGAGGTCGTCGCTGAAGCGGAAGTCGAATCCGCCGCGCCGACGTTGATGACCGAGTTCGGCGTCGATGAGCAGATTATGGCCGACCCAATGGCCTGGCTCGAAAGCCTCGCGCGGCGGCAAGGCGCGAAGGTGGAAGAGCTGACGACCGACGCCAACTATGAAATCCCTGAACCGCCGCCCGAAGCCATCCCGGAGGAACCGGGCTATACGCCGTTCGACCCAGGTCGGCGCCTGGCGGTGGCCGAACCGGAACCGGAGGCGGCCCTGTCCGAAGCGGAGCCGGTCATGGAGGCCGAACCGGAGTTCGCTGCCGAACCCGAACCCACCGCGTTGCCGGGGGTGGCCGAGTTTGGTCTGGACGAACTGATTATGGCTGACCCGATGGCCTGGCTCGAAAGCCTGGCGCGGCGTCAGGGGGTGAGTGAGACCGAACTCACCACCGCCGCCAATTTGGACATTCCTGTGCCGCCGCCGGACACCGTGATTGAAGAGCCGGGGTACACCCCCTACGAACCGTTTGCGAAAGAGCGCCCGCCCGCCGCCATACCCGAACCGGCTGTCGGGGCAGCGCCCCCGCCAGCGGAGCCTCCCGTCGAGTTCGAACTGCCTCCGGCTGAGCTGATCCCTGAGGAAGAAGAAGTTGTGGTGCCCGCCGCCGAACTCCAGCCCGAAGCCGAGGAATGGCTCGAAACGCTGGCCGAGGCGGAGCCGCTGCAAGCCTGGCTGGAAACTGAGTCGCCCCCTGCGGAATTGCCGACAGAAGAGATGCCCGCCGTCGAGGAAGTTGAGCTTGAGCCGGCCCTGTTGCCGGCATGGCTCAGAGCCGCGCCGCCGGCAGCGCCGCCCGCCGCGCAGGAGCCTGTCCCGGCGTGGGCCGGCGCGCCGTCCGAAGACGACTCGCTGGCCTGGCTGGAGAGCCTGGCCGCTGAGCAAGGCGTCGATATGGCCGAGTTCCTGGTCGATACCTCGCCGATGCCGCCGGTGCTGCCTGAGATTGAGGAGGAAATCGCCGCGCCGCAGGCGGCGATGGAAGCCGCCGAGTTCCTGGCCGATACCGAGCCTGCCTTCGCCACCGAGGAGGTCGAAGAGGCGCTGACGCTCTCGCAGGCGATGGCCGCTTTTGAAGAGGAGACCGTGCTCGCGGCAGCGTTGACCACCGAAGAGGTCGAAGCCGAGGTTACCTATGAAGAAGCGGCGGCGGACCCGCTGGAGGGCCTCAGTGATGAGGAGATTGAAACGCTCATGGCGAGCGGCCAGCTCACCCGCGAGCAACAAAAGGCCTGGCTCGACCGCCAGGCGGAGCAACTGATCGCGGTGCGGATGAGCGCCGAGGAAATCGAGGAAGAGGAGTTGCCGCCTGCCATCCCCGGCGAACTGCCGGATTGGCTGAAGGATCAGATGCCGGCCGGATTTGTCCAGGCGGCGGAGCCGCCGCCGCTCTCGGAGGAGATTGTCGCGCCGCCCGAACCGTCCGGCCTGCCCGATTGGCTCAGCAGCCTGGTTGAAGCCGAAGCCGAATTCGAAGCCGGCCCCGCGCTTGAGGCGGCGCCAACCCCTGAATCCGTTGTCGGTGACCAACCGCCGGTGTCCTGGCTCGAATCGCTGGCCGAGGCGGTGGAAGCGGAACAGCCCGTGTTGGAGGCCCCTGAAGAAATCGCCCTGCCTGCGCTCCCCGCGGAGGAGGAACTGCCCGCCGGCGAGCCGGTCGCGTTGCCCGATTGGGTGAAGGACTTCGCGCTGGAAGCGGAGGTGGAGCTTGCCGAAGCCAAGCCGCTTAGGGACGAATCGTTAAGCTGGCTGGCGGCGGTGCCGGAGGCGGAGGAGGAAGCGCCCGCGCTCGCGGAGGCGGCGGCAGATACCTCGCTCGACTGGCTGCTTGAGGCGCAAGAGGCGATCGAAGAGGAAGCCATCGAGGTTGCGCCGGAGGACATTGCCGCGTGGTTGCGTGAACAGCAAGAAGCGCCGCTCGCGGCGGCCACGCCAGCCGAGCCGGAAGTGGTCAGTTGGCTTGAAGAAGCGGTCCCCACCGAAGAGGTCGCTGAAGCGTTCGCCGCAGAGGTCCCGGCAGAAGCTCCGATGGTCCCCGTTGAGCCTGCGCCCACGCCAGCCCCGGTCGCCGAAGCGCCGCCGGCTCCGCCTACGCCTGTCCCCGTCCCGGCAGCCCCTCCACCAACACCGACCCCGGTTACTCCGCCGCCTGTTCCCCCAGTCAAGCCGGTCTATCCGCTGGAGCCGGCCCCGCCTGAAATGGTGGCGGAGTGGTTCGCCAGGGCGCGCCAGTTTAAGGACGCGGGCGAGTTTGAGAAGAGCCTGGAAGACTACGAACGCCTGGTGCGCGCCGAGCAACATCTCAACGAGGTCGTTGGCGACCTGGAGGCGGTCGCGCGCCAGTTTGCGACTCATGTCCGGGTGCGCCGCCTGTTGGGTGACGTGTACCTGCGCCAGAACCGGCTCCAGGAGGCGCTGGATACGTATCGCGGCGCGCTGGATCAGCTCTAAAGCGCGCACACCGATTATGTAAATCGCGTAGGGGTACGGCAGGCCGTGCCCCTACCGCTGTGTACCTACGATGCCGCATTTCAGGAGGACTCAGTGGAACGCACGCTCATCATCATCAAACCCGACGCCGTACAGCGCGGCCTGATCGGCGAGATCATCGCGCGCTTTGAGCGGTCGGGGTTGCGCCTGGCCGGCATGAAGTTCATGCAGATCAGCCCGGAACTCGCCGCCCGGCACTACGCCGTGCACCAGGGCAAACCCTTTTATAAGGGGCTGGTCCAGTACATTACCTCGGCTCCGGTGGTGGTGATGGCCTGGGAGGGGCTGAACGCGATCCAGTTGGCGCGCAAGTTGATGGGCAAGACCAACCCGGTCGATGCGGAGGCCGGCAGCATCCGGGGGGATTTCGGCGTCAGCATCGGACGCAACCTGGTGCACGGCTCCGACGGGCCGGAGACTGCCGCCTTTGAGTTGGACCTGTTCTTTGCGCCGGGGGAGTTGGTCGCGTGGGAGCGCTGCACGGACGAGTGGATTTTTGAAGACAACTGATCCCGCCTGAAGCGCCCGCGCCAGGGGGCGCGCTGCCGCGGCTGTTTGTGAGCGGGGGTAGGGAAGCAGGAGCGCGCGCACATGGCCGATAAGGACGCTCTTGAGGACATCGCGCAGGTCCTTGATGAGGACACCGCGACGTGGCTGGGCCGCGCGGTGGAGTTGGGCGCGCGCCTGCTGCGGAACGCGCTGCCGCCGGGACTGACGCGCGAGGTCATGGCGCAGCAGTTTGAGGTGTCGGGGCCGACGGTCGTCTTCGTCAAGGCGACCGGCGCGCAGGTGAGTGTGCGCCGCCAGCCAGGCCGCCTGGTGCGCCTGGAGGCGAACCTGTTCATCAGCGCGGGGCTGGACGTGGCGACGCAGCAGGACGAGGCCGGGATTTACATTGTGGCGCTGCGCAAGCGGCTGGCGGGTGGCCTCTCGCGCGCCGAGCTGCGCCTCATATTGCCGCCGGATTGCGATTTGATCGCGGACCTGGATAACAGCAACCTGCATCTGAACGGGATGACGGGGCGGGTTACGATTCCGGGGGTAAACAGCGGCAACAACACTGTGTAGCAGTGAAAGGCAAAGGCGATGCAATCTGTGGGCGATAGAGATGCGCGGTATTTGCAGATCATTCTGAAGCGCCTGCAAGTCTGCGCGGATTATAAGCCGAAGTTCGGCCAGGGGAGGGTAATCTCCCCGGAAGAATTCAAAGATATATACCGGGCTGATCCTCTCTATGCCTGGTTTGGACTGGATGATCCTTTGATCTACGCAGCCCATAAGGCCGCTGGGGGAATCACCTCGATATATCGCCAGATTGGGATAGGTTGTGAGGAACTGTTCAGACAGATACTCGTGGATGAGCTAGGCTTGACAGCAGAGACGGTCCAGTGGTCCTACAGAATCGCAACAAGCAAAGGCAGGGAAAGAAGACTCTCGCTGGATGCTCAAATACCCCTGGGAAGCATTGCGGACAATCGCAAAAGGGATGCCATATCCACATGGCTGCAACAGGCGGCTGAGCACTTGGGGGTAGATGAAGGTGTTCGTAGGGCGCTAAAAGGGTCTGTTTTCGAGGTGCGCCAGGGATACAAAAGCAAGGACTCGAAAAGGCAGAACGCCGACATTGCTAATGCGGGTTCGGCATATAGGGCGGGATACCTGCCGGTAGTGGCGTTGCTCTCCATGCAGATTGACGAAGATATAGCCCATCGCTATACCGCGTCAGGGATTCTGCTGTTGCATGGTGCGATCAAAGGCTCGCCCATCACTTCGACCTACGCTCTTTGTCGAGAAGTTATCGGCTATGATTTGGCCGCCTTTCTTGAACGAAACGCTGACACACTTCGCGTCACAGTCAGGGACACAGCAGGAGCCTTACTGAGCATATAAAACATGGTCGGGCAAAGAGCAGAGCTGACCTTTAAATACAATCAAGAGCAAGGGCGGCATGGGTGGATACGCCTGACCCCTGCTTACTCCGTTAAGACGGTGGGACGATTCCTGGCAGGTGCTGGAAGCTCGGATGGGGTTCTTGATCCATTTTCGGGAACAGGGACAACAGGGCTGGTATGTGCAGAGCGCGGCATCGGTTGTGACCTCGTTGAGATTAATCCGTTCCTCGTTTGGCTCGCAAAGGTAAAAACGCGAAACTACAGTGCTCATGAGCTTGAACTTGCAGGGAAACTGATTCAAACCATCGTAGATATAGACTACGCGGGATCAGATAACAAGGTGTGGGTGCCTCCTATTCAGTTCATCGAGAGGTGGTGGACACCCCGTCGTCTTACGACCCTTGCGCAGATATTCGCGCGCATACAGTCGGTCAGGAAGATGGCCCCACAGCCCAGCGTGGACCTGATTCTCGTCGCCTTTTGCCGCCTGGTGATTGATTGGTCAAATGCTGCCTTCAATCACCAATCTGTGTCTTTCAAGGGCAGCATCCAGCCTTCTCTCTTCGAACATGATGAAGGCAGCCTGATGATTGACTCCTTTCAACGCATCGCTTCCCGCATCATTCAGGATGCAAAAGCTCCGGTCGCTAAAGAACCAGCAGTGATTGAGGGCGATTCTCGCCATATTGAGGCACTGGTCTCTGGTCCTTACACCAGGGTCATCACGTCACCGCCCTACCCAAACAGGATGAGCTACATCCGCGAACTGCGCCCCTACATGTACTGGCTTGGCTACTTGACGGATGCTGAACAGGCGGGCGAGCTTGATTGGAAAGCCATCGGCGGCACGTGGGGCGTGGCAACAAGCAGAGTGGCAGACTGGAAGTCCCCAGGTCCGCCGATTGAACACGACGGCTTTGACTTAATGATTGAGGCGATTGCTACGGGTGAGGGGAAAAACGGTGCGCTGTTGGCAAACTACGTCCACAAGTACTTCGCAGACATGGTTACACACTTTATGAGCTTGAGAAAGGTCTTGGAACCAGGCGCGCAGGTAATCTACATCGTAGGAAACTCTAAGTTTTACAATACACTGGTTCCGGTTGAACGAATCCTTGCAAGTATCATGAGACAATGCGACTTTTCAAATCCCCGGATTGAGCCTCTGCGAAAACGCAACTCCAAGAAAGAACTTTATGAGTACGCCGTCATCGCCAGCGTAAGCTGACCCACTGTCCTACTTCTCCCCCGCCTGCGATACCCGCCCGCGCGCGTAGCGCACCAGGTTGCGCACGCGCAGGCCCAGCTTTTGCAGGTCGTAGGGCTTGGTCACGTAGTCAATCGCGCCCAGCTCCAACCCTCGGAGCACTTCCTCGCGCTCGTCGCGGATGGTGAGGAAGATCACGGCGGTGTGGCGTGTCTTCTCGTGCTCGCGCATCCGCTTAAAGACTTCAAAGCCGTCCATGCCCGGCAGCACGATGTCGAGCACGGCCACGTCGGGCGGGTTGGCCTGGGCCATGCGCAGCGCGTCCTCGCCTTTGGTCGCTACCATCACGTCGTAGCCCTGCTCGTTGAACCACACGCGCAGCAACCCGGCGCTGTCCGCGTCGTCTTCCAGGATCAAAATGGTGCCTTCGTCTTGATTTTGGCTCATGATGCTCACTCTTGTACCGCCATTTGCAGTTTCACGTCCAGAGTCATCAGCGGCGCTGGTTTCATGCCGCCGAACCCGTCTTCGATCAGGATGTAGCCCTGTTCGCGGTCGATGAAGTTGTAGAACGCCTTGACTTCCTCGTTGAAGCGGGCCGCCAGTTGCCCGGCCAGCGCCGGGCCGCGATCCTGGCGGGTAATCATCACGAAGCGCTGCCCATCGCGGTGGCCGATGAAGTCGTCCTCAGTGCCGACCTGCTGGCAGACCTCGGCGAGCAGGTTGGCGGTGAACACCAACACCTCGTCGGCGGTGAGGAAGTCATACCGCGCGCTGAAGGCGTCGTAGGCCTGAATCGTGATTTCGAGCTTGGCCCAACCGTCCTCGTCGGCGAGGCGTTGCAGGCGCTCCTGGAGCAGCCGACCGGTGGGCAGCCCGGTGCGCGGCTCGCTGAGGCCCTCGCGCTCGGTGCGGGAAATCGCGTTGCGCACGCGCAGGCCCAGGATTTCGATGTCGAAGGGCTGCGCGATGAAGTCGTCCGCGCCGGCTTTGAGCAACTCGTTGCGCCGGCCCGACTCGGCGCGGTGCGCGATGAAGATAATCGGGACATGCGCGGTGCGCGGCCTGGCGCGAAATTCCTTGAACACGTCGAGGCCGTCAACGTCGCCGATGTGCGCGCCCAGGATCATCAACGAAGGGAGCGCGCGGTTCACCGCCGCCCAGGCGTCGGCGTTGGTCGCAGCGACATCAACTGCGTACCCCTCCGCTGAAAAGTAGGTCCGCAGCGGCTCGGCTACGTCCTCATCGTCATCGATGACGAGAATGCGATGGCGTTGGCGCTTCAAGCCCATCGACGCTCCCCAACGTACAGCGTTCGGAATCGTTCCAGCAACAACCCTTCAACCGTCCTGGACAGGGGGCTTAAGCCCTCTGTCCTGTGTGTTCAGACAGGCTTCATTCCAGCACCGCTTCGACGCGGAACTGCCCGGCCTCGTGCCGCGCGGCGTTTGCTACCACCTCCTCGCGCGGCAGCGACGGCTGCACGGCGTCCGGGCGCAGGACATTCTGCAAGGCCAGCGCCGAGGCAGTGGCGGGGATGTCGCTGGTGTCGAGGCGCTGCAACATCTCGAAGTATTCCAGGATGCTCGAAAGCTGCGCCCGGTAAGTCTCTTTTTCGGCCTCCGTCAGCGCCAGCTTGGCGAGTTCGGCCACGTGTTCCACGTCTTCACGGCTGAGCGTCACGGCGTCTCCCTGTGATAACAGCGCCCGATCTCTGGCGGCATTATAGCACCCCCTACGCCGCCGCGAAAGCGCCCGGTCTAACCAAAGGCAAACATAGAGCAGGTATTTAGGATCAACAGCCTTGCCGCTACAAATGGCTAAAAGGGGATAGCTTATTTATAATGCGGGTGTACATGCCGATGTTCCCAAGTTCCATTCAGGAAGGCAAAACGCCCATGGCCGAGATGTTCCGGCTGTTCATTGCTGTCGAGCTGCCCACGCCTGTGGTGAATGCGCTCTCGGACCTGCGGGCGCAGCTTGTCAAGATCGCCCCACCCCGGTCGGTGCGCTGGGTGCGCCCGGAAGGGATTCACCTCACGCTCAAGTTCCTGGGCGATACGCCCGCCGACCGGCGGCGCGATATCGAGCGCGGCATGGCACAGGCGGCGCAGGCTGTAGCGGGGCGCGCGCCCTTCTCGGTGACGGTAGGGGAGCTGGGCTGCTTCCCGAACTTCAGCCGCCCGCGCGTGGTATGGGTCGGTATTGGCGGCGCGCTGGACGCGCTCCATGCGCTGCGCGACGCGATTGAGGCGACTATCGCGCCGCTCGGCTATCCCACTGAGAGCCGCGCCTTCAGCCCGCACCTGACGTTGGGCCGGGTCTCGAAGAGCGCCAGCAGAGACGAGGTCGCCGCGCTGGGGCGCGCGCTCCAACAGGTGAAAGTCGGCGTGTTGGGCGAAGTGGCGGTAGACGCCATAAGCCTGATACGGAGTCAACTCCGGCCCGACGGGGCGGTTTACACGCAATTGGCGCATATCCAACTGGAGGCTGCCGATGGCTGAGCGAAAACCGGTGATCGCCGTGATCGGCGGAGCGGAGTGCACCGCCACCGAGGAGATGCAGGCGGCCTATGTGGGGCGCTTGCTGGCCGAGCACGGCGTGGTGTTGATCTGTGGCGGGCGCGGCGGCGTGATGGAAGCGGCGTGTGGCGGCGCGAAGGCCGGCGGCGGGCTGACGGTCGGCGTGTTGCCGGGTGACGACCCTGACGAGGCCAACCCCTACGTGGACGTTGCCATCGCCACCGGCATGGGCGAGGCGCGCAACGCGGTCATCATTGACTCGGCGGACGGGGTGATCGCCATCGGCGGCGGCTACGGCACCCTGGCCGAGCTGGCCTTCGCGTTCAAGTGCGGCGTCCCGGTGGTGGGCCTGGGCACCTGGCAGATGACCGACCCGCATGGGCAGCCAATCCCCATCCAGGTCGTCGGCTCGGCGGAGGATGCGGTCAAGGCGATGATGGAGAGGTTAAGCAAAAAGGAGTAGCGTCGTGCTCGCCATCGACTCGGAGGCGCGCAGGATGCGCATCCTCAGCAACGTCCCCGGCAGTCCCGGCAAGCGCGACGTGGCCTTCGACGATATCAAAGAGATCGAATCAACCGAGCCGCGCCAGTTGACCATCCGCCTGAAGAGCGGCGAGGAAATCCAACTGCGTGGCCTCGACGAGTTGTACGAAGCCCTTCGCGCGCTCGCCCGATGCGGCGTCCGCGATGTCACCCGCGCCCACGTCAAGATACAGATTGTGGAGTTTGAGAAGCGCCGGCTGCACATATCGTAGAGAGATAAACAGACAATTACATATATAAAAACGACAAAAATTCTTTATTCGTGTTATTGGTGTTATTCGTGGTTCCTCTGACTCGTAAGGCGGCCCCATGACCCCCTTCCGCATCGACCACATCGTCATCCTGGTGCACGACCTCGCCGCCGCGACCGCCGACTACGCGGCGCTGGGCTTCACCGTCGTCGCGGGCGGCGAGCACGCCACCGGTCTGAGCCGCAATGCGCTGATTGCCCTCGCCGACGGCAGCTATATCGAACTCATCGCGTTCAGGAACCTGGCCGAAGCGCGCGCGTCGCCGCGCCTCTCGCCGATTGACCGCCGCTTCCTGCGCCGGGGCGAGGGCGGCGAGGGGCTGGTGGACTGGGCGCTGCTCCCCGCAAACATCGAGGCCGACATCGAAGCCGCGCGCGGGCGCGGCCTGACGCTCGATGGCCCGATTCCTGGCGGGCGCACGCGCCCCGACGGTCAGCAGGTGCGCTGGATGCTGGGGGTGACCAGGACGCTCGACCTGCCTTTCCTCTGCGCCGACGTGACGCCGCGCGTTCTGCGCGTGCCCGCTGGCCCCTCCCGCCGGCACGCGAACGGCGTTACGGGCGTGGCGCGGCTCACGGTCGTGGTGAGCGACCCCGACGCCAGCGCCGCTCGTCACCGGGCGCTGCTCGGCGTCGAACCAAAGACCGGCGCGCAAGGGGTGGACTTCGTACTCGGCGCGGCGACGCTTACGCTGGTAGGCCCCGGCGACGCCAACCTGCGCGATTGCCTGGCGACGCGAGGCGACGGCCTCTACGCGCTGACGCTGCGCACAATTGACCCGGCGCGCGCGGGACCGCTCGATCTCGCGCACGCGCACGGCGCGCGAGTTGCGCTGTCAGTCGAGGCGAACTTGTGCTAAAATGCTTGGCAAGTTGCGATAGGGGCGAACCGGCGGTTCGCCCTCTGTTTAAGGGACGGTGTAGCTGAGAGGAGACAACTGCTCTGGAACCGATAGACCTGGCCCGGTACGTCGTCGATGTAATCGAGGACAAAAAAGGCGAAGACATCCTATTGCTGGACCTGCGCAAGGTCACTATTATTGCGGACTTTTTCGTTATCTGTAGCGCGCAAAGCGACCGCCAACTCAAGACCATTGTTGAGGCCATCTCGGTCGAGATCAAAAAGACGCACCGCGTCTTGCCTCACCACATTGAGGGCGAGGCGTCGGACGGCTGGGTGTTGATCGACTACGGGACGGTGGTCGTCCACGCTTTCACCCCGGAGTCGCGCGACTACTACGACCTGGAAGGGTTCTGGCGCGAAGCCGCCGTTTTGGTGAGCATCCAGTGAAGCACCGCCGGCATTATGGCGGCAACGCCGCCAGCCGCGCGCGGACCTCCCACAGATAAGGGTCGGCGCGCAATACCACCTCGTAGACGCGCCGGAGGTCCTCCCACTCCCCCGCCGCTTCGAGCCGCCCGGCGAGCGCGAGCCACGGTTCGAGCGCCTGGCGCGAGAGCGCCGGCGTCTGCGCCTGGGGCAGGTCGTCGAACGCGGAGACGCGCCCGTACACCGCGAGACTGAAGCTCAGCCGCACCGCAATCGGCGGGACGGCGCGGGCCAGCAGGGCGTTCACCGTCGCCGCGTCCGCACCCGACCGTTCCGCCAACCGCGCCAGCACATACCAGGCGCGCGCCGCTCCCCCTTCGCTGAGGAAGAGCGCCGCGCGCGCTGCCTGCTCGGCGGTCAGGTCAAACGGGCGCGCGATCCCGTCAGCGCGCAACGCAAGCTCGGCCAGGAAGACGTAATCGCTCCAGAGTTCTACCGTGTTGCGGGGCTTCACCCCTTCATAGTAGCAGGCAGGGCACGGCGCGACCCGCGCATCGTTCACCTGCATCGCCCAGCGCGCCAGCGCGCGCCGCGCCTCCTCCGAGGCGGTCTCCGCGTCAATCGCCTGCGCGATCTCGGTCGCCGCGCCCAGGTCGCCCGCCGCCAGCGCCAGGCGCAGCCCGCGCGTCCCGTCGCTGGCGAAATGCGCGATGGCGTCGCCCAAAATCGCGGCGCGCGCCGGGTGGTCGGAATCGGTCCAAAACCCGGAAGAGGCAAGGTCAGGGTCAAGTTCCAGCGCTTTGAAGTAAGCGGCGCGCGCCTCCGCGTCGCGCCCTACCGTCTCGTGGTATTCGCCCAGCTTCAGGTAATAGCCCACCGGGACCGGGTTCCCATCAATCGCCGTCTCGACGGCGGCGACGGCGTCATCATAGCGGCCCGCCTGCGCGTAAAGCGCGCCGAGGTTGTGCCAACCCTGGTCCCACGTCGGGTTGAGCGCCAACGCGCGCTCGTGCGCGGCGATGGCTTCCGGCAGGTAGGTCTCAGGGTCGTCGTCGGCCAGCAACCCCAAAATGTACGCCTCTTGGAGCGGGTAAAGGCCCAGCCAGGGGTCGGCGGCGCCCGCAGCGCGCGTCGCATCGAGCGCGTCCAGCAGGCGATCCGACCCCAGCGCCGCCAGCGCCCGCGCGTGCGCCACCCCGCCGGCGTGAACCGGCAGAAACGCGATCTGAATGACGACCAGCGCCGCCAGCAGCGTGGGGACCAGCGCGCGTCGCGCCGGAGTCGCCGCCTCAGCCCTCGTCACGACCTGGACGCGGCTCACATGCCCGGCGACCGTATAAGCGGCGCAGACGATCAGCGGGATGTACAGCGGCGTCATCGGGAACGTGTCGAAGAGGTTGTGCACCGCGAAAGCGGTCAACGCAGCGAGGGCTGCCTCCAGCCGGCGTCGGTGCGTGGTGTCGGGCGCGTCCTGCCAGGCGTTCCACCAGACCCGCGCAAAGGCCACGACCAGCCCCAGCGAGACCGCAAAGCCGACCGCGCCGCCCTCAGCCAGGGTGTGCAGCGGCAGGTTATGCGCGGTGAGCATGTGATCCTGACTCAAGGAGCGTTCGGGAGCGCCGTACCAGCGCAGCGCGGATGGGTATTGGTAAATTCCCACGCCGAGCAGCGGGTGATCGGCGGCCATGGCGACCGCGCTGCGCCACAGGTCGAGCCGGTTGACGTCGCCGCTGCGCGGGCTGCCCACCGTGGCCCAGAAGACGGCCACGAGCGCTGCCGCGCCGATCACCGCCGCGCCGCCGAGCAGCACACGCCGGTCCAGCAGCGGGCGCAGCGCCGCCGGGAAGCGCGCGCGCACGTCGCGCCGCAACAGCCAGAACAACACGAGCAGACCCAATCCCAGGCCGAGACCCGCGAGCGCGCCGCGCGATTCGCTCAGGATCAGCGCGATGCAGAGGCCCGCCGTCAACAGCCACAGCGCGACCCGGTGGTCGCGTTCGACGGCGGTCATGGCCCAGACGGCGGTCAGCGGGGCCAGCGTCGCTGTGAAGTTGCCCACCCACGTGGAGACGGTGAGCGCCAGCGCGAGCCGGTGAATCTCCGGCGGGAGCGTGGGGCCGAAGACCTGCGGCCAGCCCTGCACGAACCCCGGTATCAGCGGCAGGCCCCAGTACCACGCGATCAGCTCCACCGCGCTCATGACGACGACCACCCCGCCGACGAGAAACAGCGCCTCCATGACCCAGCGCTGCCGCCCGCGCCGCATCACATCCACCAGCAGGTAGAAACCCAGAATGCGTGTCAGCAGCGGCCACAGGTATTCGGCGCTGACGCGCGGGTCGAGCGCGAGCAGCGCGATCACGCCCCACGCCAAGATGTAGATCAGCATGGGGCCGTCCAGGGGCGTGGCAGGGAAGGATCGCCTATTCCGCCACAGGTCCAGCAGCCACAGGCCGAACAGCAAGGCGGTGAAGACCTGGTGCGCGATGCGCAGGAGCGGGCTGTGTTCGGTGTAGACCGAGCCGCCGAACAGGGTGAAGTAGGCCATCAGCAGGATGACTAACAGGCGTTGG
>DAOTXU010000136.1:0-2296 GCA_034435135.1 Anaerolineae bacterium
AATGCGTTCCCATAAGTCGTCGGGAACCTCCCAGAGCGTCGGTGGTGTTTTCTTCTTTTCTGACATGACTTGTCTCCTTATAGCTGGTGACAAGCATTATACGCTTTCAAAGGGTTTTGAGATAGTTTCTAAATCCCCTCTCCCACAAGGGGAGAGGGGGATTATAAACCCAGATTGGGGGTATCTTTGCCCCCTCTCCCGTCATACGGGAGAGGGGGACAGGGGGTGAGGGGGCTTTTCAAACACTTTCTTAGACGGCGCGGGACGAAAGTGACAGACGCTCAGGCCGGGAAGAAATCCTCGACGAAGAGCGATAGCCCAGCATTCGTGGACACAAACGTTTGGGGATACGAGAGTTGTATGGAGGGGTCAGACCGAGGTGGCCCGGTTCACGGCGCGTCTCCTGAGCGCTTCGCTTCGTGACCCGCTTGACACTTCGCGCAGACCACGATACCTTATTGCTTCACAACCGCACAGAGAAGCGATGATCGCGGAAGTAAGGGGCGACCTCTGGGGTACAGAGAGCGGCCCGCGCTGAGAGCGCCGTCCTCAGCCGCCTCCGAAAGACACGCGGGAGCTACGCCGGCGAGAGGCTCACCATCAATCCCGGACAGGGAGCTTCAGCCCTCGGTCCAGAGGATTGGATAAGCGCTCAGTAGCCGGTAGTCGGGCGCGCCCGTTACAGCGTTTCTGAGCAATCAGAGCAGAGGCCGTCGCTGTGAGGCGGCGGCGAACCAAGGTGGCACCGCGAGCGCGCCCCTCGTCCTTGGACGATGAGGGGCGTCGCCTTTGAGGTCCGCACCAAAGGCCAGGCGCAAGCGGGCCTTTTTGTTTCCTGACCGGAGGCCGTCATGGCAGCACCAAAAACGCTCACGACCGAACGCATCCTGACCAGCGAGTTAGCCGCGCACGCGGGCCGGCGCGTCCGCCTCTGCGGGTGGCTGCACAACCTGCGCGATATGGGCAGCGTCAATTTTCTCTTGCTCCGCGACCGCGCAGGGGTCGCCCAGGCGGTGCTCGGCCCGGCAGAGCTGGCGCCGCTGGCCGGCCTCAAGGCCGAGACCGTGCTGGCGCTGAACGGCGATGTGGTCCGCGCGCCGCAAGCGCCGGGCGGCTGCGAGTTGCACCACGTTCAAATCGAGGTGCTTTCGCCGGTGGCCGATGTGCTGCCGTTTGAGTTAAACAAGCACCGCATCACAGCGGGGCAGGCGGCCTTTCTGGATCACGCGGCAGTCGGGCACCGCCACCCCCAGCGGCGCGCGATCTTAAAGGTCGCGGCGGGGGTGATGACCGGCTTCCGCGCGACATTGACCGCGCTCGACTTCACCGAGATTCAGACGCCCAAACTGGTCGCCTCCGCCACCGAAAGCGGCGCGAACGTCTTTGCGGTCGAATACTTCGGCCAGACGGCGTACCTGGCGCAAAGCCCGCAGTTCTACAAGCAGATCATGGTCGGCGTGTTCGAGCGCGTGTTCGAGGTCGGGCCGGTGTTCCGCGCCGAGCCGCACGCGACCCCGCGCCACGTCAACGAGTATGTAAGCCTGGATGCGGAGATGGGCTTCATCAACGACCACTTCGACGTGATGGCGGTCGCCTCCGAGGTGGTGCGCGGCATTCTGAACCACCTGCGCGCGCACTGCGCCGCTGCACTCGACGTGCTCGAAGTGAAGCTGCCGGCGCTGCCCGACGCGATCCCGCACCTCTACTACCCGGACGCGCACGACCTGCTGCTGGAGCGCTTTGGCATCGAGGCGCACGGCGAGCCGGACCTGGCTCCCGAACACGAGCGCGCGCTGGGGCATTGGGCGCTTGAGGCGCACGGCAGCGACTTCCTGTTTGTCGCCGGCTACCCGATGGCGAAGCGCCCCTTCTATACGCACCCCAACCCCGCCGACCCGCGCTATTCCAACAGCTTCGACCTGCTGTTCCGGGGCACGGAGTTGATTACCGGCGGGCAACGCCTGCACCGCTACGAAGACTACCTGGACGCCGCCAAACGCGCCGGCTATAAGCTCGCCCCGTTCGAGTCATACTTCGAGGCGTTCCGCTACGGGATGCCGCCGCACGGCGGGTTCGCCGTGGGGTTGGAGCGGTTCGTGATGCAGCTTTTGGGTCTGGACAACATCCGCCTGGCGACGCTGTTCCCACGCGACCTGAATCGGCTGACGCCATAGCGGAGTTGACTTTTCCTAACCTTGCGTGCATGGCTGTCTCCCGCTTGGGCGTTGATACGGATCGGTCAGGCTGTGCGAGACCTGAAAATGTTGGCGCTTGTCTTACCTCACCCCCCTGACCC
>DAOTXU010000137.1:0-31208 GCA_034435135.1 Anaerolineae bacterium
AATGCGTTCCCATAAGTCGTCGGGAACCTCCCAGAGCGTCGGTGGTGTTTTCTTCTTTTCTGACATGACTTGTCTCCTTATAGCTGGTGACAAGCATTATACGCTTTCAAAGGGTTTTGAGATAGTTTCTAAACTCTCAGTGATCTTTGTGACCGCAATACCCAGATCATCATCAGAACCGCTAGCTACTGGACATCGGACAGTTGTTCTATGGTTTTTGCTCGTCGGTCATGGTTTTACCTCACCCCGGCTGCGCCGGACTATAGCCCCCGTCCCCCTCTACGCCCGCGGAGAGGGGGAGTTGCTCCTGTTCAGCGTCTGCATCCCCCTCTCCATCGTATGGAGAGGGGGACTGCCCAAAGGGCGAGGGGGTGAGGTAAGAGAATACCAGAGCCTTTTTCGCGAACATGCGTTCAGTGTCCGGTAGTCAGAACCGAAGTAGAAGCCCGAAAACGCGGCTTCTACTTTCATGTGGCGCAGCCTCGCGGACGAACCGGCTTATTGGCGACTGCTGGCCGAGCGCCGCGCCCTCGCCTTGCTCCACCAGCGCTCGCTGGTTGTCACCTTTGGGCGCAGGAGGATGTGGGGTTGCACCGCAGGATAGCGTAGAATGTCCATGACTCTCAACGGTCGCATTGTCACCAGATAGGAGAATCGACCATGCAAATACTCGTCATCAGCGCCAGCCCCAATCACGACGGCCTGACCGCCGCCTGCGCTGAGGCGGTCATCGCGGGCGCGCGCCAGGCCGGCGCGCACGCGGAGGCCGTCTGCCTGAACGACCTGAAGATCGGCGCGTGCGAGGCGTGCGACCACGGCTGGGGCACGTGTTTGGAGGAGCACCGGTGCCAGGTCCTCGACGACTTTCAGGCGCTGCACGAGCGCGCGCTCCACGCCCACGCCTACACGCTCGTGACGCCCGTCTATTGGGGCGAGATGAGCGAATCCGCGAAGGCGTTCACCGACCGGCTGCGCCGCTGTGAGGCGCCGCGTGGCGGGGAAAGCGGCCTGGCTGGCAAGCCGGTGCTCGCGGTGGCGGCGGCGGGCGGGAGCGGCAACGGCATGATCACCTGCCTGCTGAGCATGGAGCGCTGGGTGGAGCACGTCCGCGCGCGCAAGTGGGACTTCATCCCGGTCAACCGGTGGAGCCGCGACTACAAGCTCGCCGCGATCCGCGCCGCCGCGCAGGCGATGGCCCAAGACCTGACGCCGCCCCAGGGGTGAAAGATGTTTTACTACGGCGTGGATTACTACCCCGAACACTGGCCCGATGCGCGCTGGGGTGAAGACGCGCGCCTGATGCAGGAGGCCGGCATCAACGTGGTGCGCTTGGCCGAGTTCGCCTGGAGCCGGCTGGAACCGCGCGACGGGCAATTCGACTTCGCCTGGCTCGACCGCGCGCTTGAGGTGCTGGGGGCGCGCGGCATTAAGGCCGTGCTGGGCACACCGACCGCTTCCCCGCCGCCCTGGCTGATGGCAGCGCACCCTGAGTGCTATCTCGTCGAGGCGAACGGCGCGCGCAACACTTACGGCAACCGCCGCCAGTACTGCCCGACCAACGCTGCCTACCGCGATTGCTCCGCGCGGGTCGTCCGCGCGATGGCGGAGCACTACAAGGCGCACCCACAGGTGATCGGCTGGCAGATCGACAACGAGTTCGGCGACCGCTGCTACTGCCCCGAATGTCAGCGCGCGTTCCAGGCATGGCTCAAGGCGCGGTACGGGACGCTCGACGAGTTGAATGCGCGCTGGGGCACGATCTTCTGGAGCCATGTGTACGCCGATTGGTCGCAAATCCCGTTGCCCTGGACGACCTCGCGCGCACCTAACCCCGGCCTGGCGCTCGACTACTGCCGCTTTATGTCCGACACTTACGTGAGCTACCAGCAGGCGCAGATCGACATTCTGCGCCCGACCTGCCCGGAGCACTTCATCACGCACAACTTCATGGGCTTCGGCTACGACCGCATCAACTACTTCGACCTGGCGCGACCGCTCGACCAGGTGGCGTGGGACAACTACCCGCGCGGCTTCTGGAACATGAGGGAGAAGGTCGATCCCGCCGATTCCGCGCTCGGCCACGATACCATGCGCGGCCTGAAGGGGCGCAACTTCTGGGTAATGGAAGCGCAGAGCGGAGCGACAGGTTGGGAGGTCGTCGGGCTTATGCCGCGACCGGGGGAGATCAGGCTGTGGGCGTACCAGGCGGTCGCGCACGGCGCGGACGCGATGGTCTTCTTCCGCTGGCGCACGTGCCGCTTTGGGACCGAGGAGTACTGGCACGGCGTGCTCGACCACGACGCGCGCCCGCGCCGCCGCTACGCCGAGGTCAAGCAGCTGGGGCAAGAGTTGGCGCGGATCGCCGACGCGATAGTTGGCGCGGAGGTGCGCGCCGACGCCGCTATCGTCCTCTCGTATGACAGCCGGTTCGCCTTCCAGATTCAGCCTAACAACCCCGCGTTCAACTTCAGCCGGCACGTCGCAGATTACTACGCGGCGTTGCACGCGCGCAATGTCCCGGTCGATATCGTCCCGCCCCTGGCCGATCTCTCCGCTTACAAGCTGGTGATCGCGCCGGCGCTGTACGTGCTCAGCGCAGAAGAAGCGGCCAACCTGCGGCGCTTTGTGGAGGTCGGCGGCGTGCTGGTCGTCACGGCGCGCTCCGGCGTCAAAGATGAGGCCAACACAGTGGTAGACATGGCGCTGCCTGGCTTGCTCGCCGACGTGTGCGGCGTCGAAGTGGAGGAGTACGACTCGCTGCCGGCGGGGGCGACCAACCCGGTTGAGTTTGTCCACCCCGAACCGATCAGCGCGGGCGCGCGCGGCGCGGCGCGCATCTGGTGCGACGTGCTGGGGTGTAGCAGCGCCGAAGCCGCGGCGCGCTATACTCAGGACTACTACGCCGGGCAGCCGGCCATCACCGTCAATCGCTACGGTCACGGGTGGGCGATATATGTGGGCACGTTCGGCGATCAAGACATGGTGAAGTCGGTGGTCAACTGGGCGACGGGGCTGGCGAACGTCAAGCCGGCCATGGAAACGCCCGCCGGCGTGGAGGCCGCCGCGCGCTGGAAGGGCGATCAACGGCTGCTGTTCGTGCTGAACCATGATGCGCAGCCGCACCGGGTGTCGCTCGCTGACACCTATCTCGACCTGATTAGCGGCGCGCACAAATCAGGCGAGGTGTCGCTGGCCGGCAGAGAAGTGCTCATCCTGGTAAAGGAGGGATGACATGGCCGAAAAGCGTCCTTTGCGCGTGGCGATCATTGGCACGTCAGCCCGGTCCGACTATCTGTACGGGCCGATGCTTCAGGCGTTGCCGGATGCAGTGACGCTCGTCTCAGTGTGGGGGCGCAGCGCCGAGTCGGCGCGCCGGCTGGGGGGAAGCCTGGGCGCACCCTGGTACACCCGCATCGATCAACTGGTGCGTGAAACGTCGCCGGAGATCGGTATCGTCTCGGTGGCGTACAACGCCAACGGCGAGGCTGGTTTGATGGCGGTGGAGAGCGGCCTGCACGTGCTGCTGGAGACGCCCATCGCGCACAAGCTCCGCGAAGCGGACGCCATTATCAACGCCGCGGGGCAACGTGGGCTGAAGATCGAAGTCGCCGAGCAGTTCCACCGCCGCCCGCTGGAACAGATCAAGCTTAAGCTGATCGCGTCAGGGCTGTTCGGGCGGGTGTACAGTTCGTTCAATGACTTCGCCGGGCACGGCTATCACGGCGTCAGCGTGATGCGCAGCTACCTCGGCTTTGAGGCGCGCCCGGTCCAGGTGGTCGGCGCGGTGCAGCAGTACGAGTTGGCCCCGCACTGGTCCCGGCTGGCGGACACGCGCGATTCCCGCGTGGAGACGCAGGAGCACGGCATTATCGTGTTCGAGGGCGGGCAGTTGGGCGTCTTCCACTGGACCAACCTAAGCTACGACTCGGCGCTGCGCTGGTGGCGGAGCAGCCGCTTTCTCGCAGAGAAAGGCATGGGCATTACGGTCGGCGTGGGCCTGGACGTGAAGGAGCGCCTGACCCTGCTCGCTCCCGGCGGCGAAGCGCCGCGCTTCATCACGTTGGAGCGGCGCTGGGAGCGCGTCGATGGCGGCGCGCTGGTGGCGATGGTGGCGCACACCAGCGACCCTGACCAGCCTATCGTGCAGTGGGATAACCCCTTTCGCCCAGCCCAGAAAGGACACGGCGCGCAGTGGCACGATGACGAGATCGGCGTGGCGGGCTGCCTGATGAGCCTGGTGAACGCGGTGCGCAGCGGCGGCGAGCCGACCTACGGGCCGCATCAGGCGCGGCTGGATCAGGAGATCATCCTGGCGATCCGGCAGTCGGCGTTGGAGGGTGGGCAGCCTATCGCTCTGCCGCTTGACCCAGCCGCGCAGAAAGTGTAGTGCAGACAGGGTTAAGCGCGACTCAAGCATCAGGAGGGCTGCGGCAACGCGCGCCCGTTTCTCTATGACCGGGTGGTTGCGCCCCATCGCCCCGATCTATCGCCACGAACTGACATATAGCCAGGCGTTACACCTGCTGCGGTTTCAGTGGGGAGGGTGCGCGTTTTCGATCCTTCTGCTGTTGGTCAGCACCCTCGTGGCGGCGGGCACGCGCGTTCTCTTGCTCGTGCTGGCGCTGCCGCTCCTTGTTTTTACCTTGCGCGTCTGGGTCATGCTCTCGGCTGCCGACGTGATCGCGCGGGAGGTTGAAGCGCAGACGTGGGACAGTCTGCGGGTTCTTCCGTGGTCGACTCGTCGAATCGTCCTGACCAAATACATCGCCGTCATAGTGCGCGCGCGGGGGCTGCTCTACCAGTGTCTGGTGCTCGGCTTTGCGCTGCGCTTTCTGGTTGCGCTGGGCTATGTCCCGCCAGACATCGAGATCGGAGCCTTTCTCCTGTTATCGATGGTGATGTTCGCCGAACAGTGGCTCGACTATCTGCTCGATGCGGCCTTAGGGGTGGCAGCGAGCGCATTCACGCAGAGCGTCCGGCGGGCGCTGATGCTCGCGCTTGTGCTGGGGGCAGGGGTTATGATCGGTCAGCTCGCGCTTTCCATCGTGTTGCTCGAAGCGACGACCAGCGCGCATGACTTGCTGCGCCTGTTTCTGCTCCTCTTTGGGGCGCGCATCCTTCTGCTGCCAGGGGTGCTCGCGCTCACGGCGCGGCGCGCGGAAGCTATATAAGATATATAATCATTTAGATGAAAGATAACAAATAGTTCCTGGTTGGGCGTGCGAGAGTGGATTTGACAAAGTTGGTTGTCGTATTGTAGTATCTTGACCAGAGATACACATAGAGGCCTAAACTAGCGAAACCTATCCTCTGAGCGCTACAAATGGCGGCAGATGGCAGGTTTTGTACTGGCATAAACGATACCAAACACGGTATTATCTCTTTAGAAACACCTGGATCGCCAGCGTGGAATGTGTTTCAAATCCCATGTTCCTCCAAACGATAACCCGTCGAAACTTACAAGCGCGTCGCCATTGCTGGCTTGTGGTCGCCGTTCGGGGTCAGTAATCTTGCAGTGAATCCTTGAGGCGCGGAATTTCCGCGATTTTCGGGCTGGTCTTCGGATTTGGAAAGGAGGTGCCGATAGCAAGAGAAGCTTCATACAGGTTTACCGCATCTCAGTACACACATACTGTCGGACACAGGAGGAGAGAACAATGTCCAAGCGCAGAGTTTTCGTCATGGCGTTGAGCCTGCTGTGGGTGGCTGCCGCAGCGTTCATGACGCTGGCCCAAGAGCCGGTCACGATTACCTTCACGACCTGGGACACTGGCGAAGGCGGTGAGCGTATCCAGCGCGTCATCGACCAGTTCACCGAGGAGACTGGCATCCAGGTCGAGACCGAACTGCAAGACGGCGCGGACGACCCGGCGATCCTGGTCCGCATGGCCGCCGGCACCGCGCCCGACGTGATCCAGACCGGCGAGTTCAACTTCAAGCGCCGCGCGCTGGCCTCGGAGGGCGGCTTCCTGGATCTGACGCCCTACATCGAGGCGGACGAGGACTTCAACCCCTTCGAGGAGTACTACCCGGAGGTCTTCAACGTCGGCGTGATTGACGGCAAGGTGTACGCCTTCAACAAGGACTTCGCCACGGTCGCTTTCTACGTCAACACCGACATGTTCGAGGAAGCCGGCATCCCCATCCCTGAAGAGGGCTGGACCTATGACGACCTGATCGAGATCGCGCAGGAGCTGACCCTGGACGCCAACGGCAACAACGCCCTCAGCCCCGACTTTGACCCGGAGAACATCGTCCAGTACGGCTGGTGGTTCCCCGATCGCTGGGTGCGCGGCTGGCAGGCGATCCCCTACTCCTATGGTGCGCAACTGCTGAGCGACGACGGCCTCACCGCCACCGGCTATCTCAACAGCCCGGAGGCGGTCGCCGCCATGAAACTGTTCCAGGACGCGGTGCATGTGTACCATGTCTCGCCCTCCGTTGCGACCATTGACGCACAGCCCGGTGTGGACCTGTTCGCCGCCGGCCAGGTCGCCATACGCGGCCCGATGGGCCCCTGGCCGATGACCGGCTACGCTGAGAACCCGGAACTCAACTTCGCCACTGTGCCTATGCCCGCCGGCCCTGAAGGTCGCTGGAGCGTGATCTGCTGGGCGGGCTTCGCGGTCAATGCCAAGACTGCGCATCCTGACGAGTCCTACCAGTTGGTGAAGTACTTCGGCACGGTCGGCCAGAACAGCTTCGTGAACTGGGGCCTCACCGCCAACATCGCCGTTGCGGAAGCCTACGGTCGGGAGAACGACCCGCTGTGGGCCACCTTCGTCAACGAAATCGCCAACCTGCATGACCTGGACGACCTGAAGACGGCGCACTGGGTCGAGTGCATTGACACACCGGTGGCAAGCCTGCTCGGCGCTGTCCAGTCCCTGGATGGCGCTGACGTCGACATCCAGGCCGAGCTTGACGCGATCGCGGAAGCCGCCGACGAATGCCTGGCGCAGGAGTTCTAAGCATCGATCCGAAAGGCTCCAGACAGCGGGCTTAAGCCCGCTGTCTGGAATCGCTGGACGCGACCTGTTTGCAGGGTTGTGATAACCCAATCGCCCTCCCCGCGCGCGCCGCGCTCGCGGGGAGGGCGCACACAGTAGCCCGCCCGTGGCCGGATTTTCAAGGAGTTACACCCTGTGACGATTAAACTGAGTAATCCGGTAACTGTTTGGAGGAGCCTGACGCCCAGAAAGCGCCGAGAGGCGCTGTCGTTCTATATCTGGATCTCACCCTGGCTCATTGGCTTTTGCATCTGGTTAGCGTGGCCTCTGGTCCAGTCCCTCTATCTGTCTTTCACCAACTTCCGGCTCCTCAACGCGCCCCAGTTCACCGGCCTTGCCAACCTCGAACGGCTCCTCAAGGACGACCTCTTCTGGAAAAGCCTGCGTATTACTCTGCTGTACGTGTTTGGCACCGTGCCTATAGGCAATATTTTTGCGCTGGCGGTCGCCATGGTCCTTGCCCAGAAGCTCAGGGGCGTGAACGTCTGGCGCACGATCTACTTTATGCCCTCCGTGGTGAGCGGCGTCGCGGTCGCGGTGATGTGGTCGTTCATCCTGAACCCCGATTTCGGGTTGGTCAACATTCTCTTGGATCGGCTGGGCATTCAAGGGCCGGGGTGGATCGGCAGCGAGGACTGGGCCTTGCCGTCGGTCGTCCTGATTGCGTGGTGGACGGCGATTGGCACGCAGATGGTCATTTACCTGGCGGGGATCAAGGGCATACCGCAGGTGCTTTACGAGGCCGCTGAGATCGACGGAGCCGGTAACTGGGCCAGGTTCAAGAACATCACCCTGCCGATGCTCAGCCCGACGATCTTCTTCAACCTCATCGTCGGCATCATCGGCGCGTTTCAGGTCTTCGACGTGCCTTATGTGCTCACCGACGGCGGCCCGAACAACGCGACGCGCGTTTACATTTACGGTCTTTACGAACAGGCCTTTATTTTCACCAACATGGGTTACGCCTCGCTCATGGCCTGGGTGCTGTTCCTCATCATTCTCGTCCTGACGGTGATTACCTTCCGAATCTCAAGCCGGCGCGTTTATTACGAGTCTGGGGGCGTGTAACATGGCCGACCGTGCAGAAACCCTAGCGATTCAACGCGAAGAAGCCCTGGTGAAGAAACACGCCCGCCGCATCCGACTCGGCAAGCGCGAGGCTGGCTTCATACGGATGGCCATCAGTTACTTCTTCCTGGGAATTGGCGCGCTATTTATGCTCTTCCCTGCCTTCTGGATGATTACGGCGGCGCTGAAGCCGGAGTGGCAGATTTTCGCCCGCCCGGTCATCTGGATTCCGCAATACTGGCATAAGGCCAACGCGGGCGACACCGTCAGGGTGCTGAATATCTGGATCGCGCCGCACCCGGAGACGGGCGAAGGGCAAGAAGTCCTCGAACTCGGCACGCGGCGATACACCTCGGCGGTCGTCGCAGACGACCTGCCTGAATTGCTCTCCGCCCCAAGCGGGGAGGTGAGCGAGGCGCAGGCCAGGGACCTCGGCGACGGCGTTGTGCTGAATGTGCGCACGTGGAACGGCCAGGACGTGGTCGCCGTCGGGCGCGACGGCGATAACCTGCTGGTGGTCCCGTTCGACAAGCTGACCAATGTGCAGGTGTTGCCGCTTGACGAAGTGAACGCCGGCGACCGGGCGAAGGCAACGGTGGGCGATTACGAGTTGCAGGCGCGCCAGGTCGAGGTGGACGGCCAGATGGTCAACGTGCTGGCGCTCGGCCCGCAGATTCAATTGAAGACCGTCACCCGGACCGACGCCGCGCAAGGTGTGGTGCTCCTGCCGGCGGCAAAGCTGGGCGAGGCCGAGACTCTGCCGTTGGACCTCACCGAGATTAACCAATACGTGCTCAACGACGATCCTTCGGGCGCGCGCTACATCCTGATCGAGCAGGCGGTCTGGCTGCCTACGATGGACCTGGAGCTTGTGCGTGAGCACGCTTTCGCCGTGCCTGAAGAGTCGGTCGTCCTGGACGACGAGCCGGTCGAGTACAACCTGGCCGTTTTCCCAAAGGGAATCTACACCGACGAAAACGGCAATACGCAAGAAGTGGTGGTGGCTTTCCGTGAAGAAAAGAGCCTGACCGGCAAGCGAACCATCCTCGTGATGCCGCCCGAAGTCATGGGCGCGGTGCAGATGATCCCGGCGGCGTCGCTGCTGGACCCCTTCGCTGAGCTGATCGACGGGATGAACGTCCGCTACAAGGATTTCACGCTCCCGACGGTCGATGATGAAACCATCGACATGGAGCGCGCCCCCGACCGCGTCGTCATCCTGGGCAGCCGGCAAGACATGGCCCTGCTGATGCCTGTCGAGGGGATTACCCAGGCGTTCGACGCGCCCGGCGCGGAGGTCAACCGCAAGACGACGGTGTCCTTCAAATTCTCTAACTTCACGGGCGCGATGGCGCGCGAGATGGCGGGCGCGAATTTCATCACCTTTTTTAAGAACTCCATCATCATCTCCGGCCTGAGCATCATCGGGCACCTGTTCTCGGTCACGGTCGTCGCCTACGCCTTTGCGCGGATGCAGGCGCCAGGCAAGAACCTCCTGTTCATGATCGTGCTCGCCACGATGATGATGCCCTGGTTCGTCACGGTGATCCCGATCTACATGATCTTCCGTGACCTGAAAATGATCGATACGCTCTACCCGATGTTCCTCCGGTCATTCTTCGGCAACGCCTTCCTGATCTTCTTGATGCGCCAGTTCTTCACGACAATTCCGATGGAACTGGAAGAGGCGGCGTTTATCGACGGCGCGAGCCGGCTGCAAACTTTCTTCCGTATCATGCTGCCGCTGGTCACGCCCGCGCTGGCGACCATCGTCATCTTCACCTTCCTCTGGACGTGGAACGACCTGTTTGGCGCGGTGCTTTACCTCAACAGCCCGCAGAATTACACCGTCTCCATCGGGCTGAACCTGTTCCAGGACCAGTATCGCGCAGACTTTACGCTGCTCATGGCGGCGGCGACGATTGTGATGTTGCCGACGGTGCTGCTGTTCTTCTTCGCGCAGCGGTTCTTCATCGAGGGGATCACCCTGACCGGCCTGAAAGGTTAGTAGATGCGCGGCACGTCGCACCCGGCGCCATCGAGCGCATCTACAACGACAATCGAAACAAACAACGTGAAGTGGGTGGCGTCGGCGGTGTTCGTGCTCGCGGGCGCGGGCCTCGCCCTCCAGGTGACGCTCACCCGCATTTTTTCCATCATCTTCCAGTATCACTTCGTCTTCCTGGTGGTGTCGCTGGCGATCCTGGGGCTGGGGTTGGGCGCGGCTGCGGGGTACTTCGCGCTCCGGTCCGGGTGGACGAAGGGCGGGGCGAGGGCGATCACCGTCTCGGCGCTGATCCTGGCGCCGGCCTTCCCCGTGGCCGCCTGGCTGCTGACGACGGTCAACTCGGCAGACCTGACCGCCTCCGCGGTAATGGCATCGGCGGTCCCCTTTCTGCTCATCGGCTGGACTAACGCGCTAATCTACGCGCAGTACTGCGCCAGGAGCAACTTCATCTACGGCGCGGACCTGATCGGCGCGGCGGTGGGCCTCGTCGTCGCGCCGGCCTTGCTGACCGCCTTAGGGCCGTTTGGCGCCGCGGTGTCGATGGGCGCGTTTGGCGGTTTGGCGGCGGCGTTGCTGGCGTTCGGCATCTCCCCTGGACAGGGGCGGTGGCGCGTCGTCGCCGTGTTCGCGCTCGTCGCGCTGGCGGCCCTGACGCTCGTGAACCGGGCGGCGGGCGTGATCGCCTTCGACCCGCACCGCGTCGCAGTTCCTCCGCCCGACAAGACCATGCTGCACATCCTCAACAACCCTGCCCAGAACGCCAGGGTAGTCGCCACGCAGTGGGGGCCGTTCGCGCAGGTGGACGTGGTGGCGACGGACGACCCCGGCGCGCGCTTCGTGTTCACCGACGCCGGCGCGGGCAGCATCATGGTGCGCTACGACCCGCAGGCGGAAGTCCAGGATTTTGAGTGGTTGGACCGTGAGGTCACGTACCTGCCGTTCAAGCTGGGGCCGGTGAAGGACACACTCGTCATCGGCGCGGGCGCGGGCTACGATGTGTTCATGGCGCGGCGCGCCGGCGCGGAATCCGTGACGGCGGTGGAGATTAACCCGGCGATTGTGGAAGTCACGCGCGCGCAGGCCGATTACAACGGCGGCATCCTCGACCTGCCCGGCGTGTCTACGGTCATCACCGACGGGCGCAACTTCGTGGACCGCAGCGACGCGCAGTTCGACCTGATCTACCTGAACGTCGTCTACAGCCAGGCGGCGACGCCGGGCGTGTCCTCGCTGGTAGAGAACCACGCCTTTACGGTGGAAGCGTTGCGCGCTTATTGGAACCGGCTCACCGACGGCGGACGGATCGCGTTCGTCACTCACAACGGCCTGGAAGGCGTGCGCCTGCTCATGACCGCGCTGACGATGCTCGAAGGCGAGGGGATGGCGCTCCCCGAAGCGGCTAACCACACCGCCCTGGTCATGACCCCCAACCAGCTTGACCCCACCACGACGCCCTCGGCGCTGGTGATTGCGCGCCAGTCGTTGACCGCCGAGGACGGGCAGAAGTTGAATGAGGAGGCGGTAGGCCGCCTGGGGATGCAGGCGCTCTTCATCCCCCACGTCTTTGAAGACACGCTACAGGAACTCCTCGACGGCTCAACGACTCTGGAAACGTACTTCGCGCGCAACGACGATTACAACATCTTCCCCACCACTGACAACCGCCCTTTCTTCTACCATCTCGATCCGGGGTTGCCCGCGCCGCTCGATGCGCTGTTGAAGCTCTGCATCTTCCTGGTCGGGGGCTATTTCATCGTCGCTGCCGCGCTCCAGCCGAAGCAGCCCCGCCACGACTGGACGCGGATCAATCTTCTATGCTACTTCGCGTTCCTGGGCGTCGGCTTCCTGTTGGCGGAGGTCGCCATCCAACAGCGCTTCCGGCTGCTCCTGGGCGACCCCGTGCTCTCGATGGCGGTGACGGTGGGCGCGCTGCTGCTCGGCGGCGGCGCGGGGAGCCTGTTCGGCGGGCGGCTGACCTCATCCCAAGTGCCGCGCGCGATGGCGCTGGCGGCGGCGGGCGTGGGCGCGTGGCTGGCGGCGGCGGCGCTGGTCTATCCCGCGCTGGTGGCGTTGGCGCTACCAGCGGAACTGCCGGTGCGCGTCGCGGTGACGATGGTCGCCGTGCTCCCCCTGGGCTTTCTGATGGGCGTCCTCTTTCCAGGCGGCCTGCGCCTGGGGGGGGAGGCCGACCCCGCCGGCGTCCCCCTGTTCTGGGGCATGAACGCGGTCGCGTCCACGTTGGGCGCGGCGCTGGCGACGGCGCTGGCGCTGCTGGTCGGCTTTCACCTGGCGCTGCTGGCGGGGGCGGCGGTGTACCTGGTCGTCGCCGCACTTGTGCGCTTCGCCTGGCGACGGACGGTGGTTGTCCCGTAACCTGAGGGCAGTGGATGCGCGATTCGCGGCGGCGCGCGGGGGTGCGCGCAGCGGTGCATGTGCTGGCGCGGGCCGTCATCGACTTCCGCGACGTGGGGGCGTCCCTGGTGTTCTATAACCTGCTCTGGTTCTTTTGCAGCCTCCCGTTGATGACTCTGCCCCCGGCGACGGCAGCCCTGTATGTAATGATGCGGGAGATGAGCCACAGCCGCAGCGTGGAGTGGCGCGACTTCTTCCAGGCGTTCAGGCGCTACTTCTTCATCGGGTGGCGCTGGGGAGCGCTGAACCTGGTCGCGGCGTTTATCGTTGTGATGAACCTCTGGTTCTACGGCTACATCGCCCAGCCGTTAGGGACGTTGCTCCGCGCGCTATGGATCGGTCTTGCGCTCATCTGGGCCATCGTTCAGATGTACTGCTTCCCGGTGTTGCTGGAGCAGGAAGCGCCGCGCGTCTGGCTGGCGCTGCACAATGCGTTTGCGCTGTCCGCGCGCCATCCGCTCTTCACGCTCACCTGCGCTTCCGCAACCGCCCTGCTCGCGCTGGTGAGTATTGCCACCCCTTTTCTATGGATGATCTTCACTGTGGCTTTCCTGGCTTTCCTGTACAATCGGGGCGTTCGTTATCTTTTGCAGGTGGAGCGGGGCGAGGTCCCTGAGTAAGCTGTGAGCGTTGCACTTGTGCGATTGACCTGGGCGCGGGTATTTAGACAACGAGGTGATTTAGGCTTTTGAGCCAACGACTCCCGTGCGTGTGGTGCTTGTCGTGTTGGCGGGTACCTCACCCCCCATCCCCCTCTCCGCTTGCGGATAGGGGGTGTCGAGCCGCAGGCGTGACGGGGGTGAGGTAGAGAAAGGCTAGCGCGGCCACCTGTTGGCGTAAGTTTGAATCAGTTCAACATTTAGTATCTGGGGCAACTCCACAAGATGGCGTGATCCAGCGCATCCGTCCCATTTGAAACAGGACGAGGGGTATAAGCCCCTTGTCCCACCCGCTGGATGGTTGAAACAGGCTAAAAGGCCCGCGCGGTGCCCCATGAATGGACGCTCCACGCCATTCTGTAGTGCTACCGTATCTGGAGATGAAGTATGCAAACCCTAGAGATTGGCGTGATCTCCCCGACGGACTGGGGCCTCAATTCTGAGATCGCAGAGGACGATACCATCATCGAAGAGTTGGGGGTCTCGCCGCGCGAACTGGAGCAGCGCGCGCGTGCGTGCACAGTAGAGTGGTTACAGAACCACTACTGTGAGGAAGTCGGCGCGTACTACGGTTTTTATCGCGCTCCAGAGCGCGTCTTCGAGCCGCCGCAGACTACCAATCTCATCGCGCCGTGGCAAATGATGGCGGCGTATGACCGCTATAAGGAAGACTGGATGTTGGAGCGCGCCCGCAGCGCCACCGAGTGGTTCTACCAGCACTTCGTCATCTCGCACCCAATGGCGATCACTCGCGGCGGCGCAAAGGAAGGTTCACATAATGAAGCATGGACCAAGTTCACGGCGGAGTTCGCGCTCAGTTGTATAGGGTTGTTCCGGCGGACAGGCGACGCCGTCTGGATGGAACGCGCCCGGCAGAGCGTCGGTTTTCTGGTGCAGGCGCGGCGGCACAATTTCGCACTTCGTTATGACCTGAATACTGAGGCCTGGCTCCCTGGTGGGTGGCAATCGTGGGGCCGCATCGTGGAGGCCTTGCTCATCCTGGCAAAGATCACTGAGGATGTGCGCTGGCACGAGGAAGCGCTGCGCTGGGGCAACCACGGCCTGAGCCTTCAGGCAGTGGATGGCAGTTACTATCTTATCGATGACGACTATTACAACACCGATATTGCTGCTGGCGAGTTGCGCGCGCTGGTGTTTCTTCATCAAGTGACCGGCTATCCCAGCTTCCTTGAAGCTGCACAGCGCTTTGCACAATGGCACCTCGACCGGCAACTGGAGAACGGCGCCTGGCCGATGACCATCGACCGGGACGGCAACGTTGTTGTTGAGACAATCGGCCCCGGCGACGTGCCAAATATCGCCATTGCGCTGCTGCGCCTGCACGCCGTGACACGTGATGAGGCGTATTTTAGAGCAGCCATGCGCGCGTTCCGCTATAGCTTGAGCCAACAGGCCACGCCGGAGAGCAACCACCCTTATCTGGACGATCCGTGTGTGCTGTGGGGTTTCTGGTCCTGGGACCCCTATTATGATTACACCCTGGCCGGCGACCAGTCCACGCACCACACGCGCGGGATGTGGTTCTTGCTTGACTATCTGGCAGCGAGCCATGATTGATTAATCATAAGGAGAAGCTCACAATGGTCATGAAAAACGGCGTGTTTTACCCGCCCATGCGCTCCATCGTGGAGGAGAACGCTTTCCGCGCGCGCGCCTACGCGCCGGCTCCCATTCCGGCGTATGACCCCGGCAGGCTCCCGGCCCTGGTCGCCGACGCGCACCCGGAGTGGGTCGCCATGTATCACAAGGCGTGGCAGATCGCCTTCCGCAACCTGCGCCAGCCGGAGCCGGAGTCGGGCTTTGTGGCGAACTTCATCGACACGGCGTTCAACGACAACACGTTCATGTGGGATAGCTGCTTCATGACCCTGTTCGGCCACTATGGACGCCGCCTGTTCCGGTTCATCGGTACGCTGGATAACTTCTACGCCAAGCAGCACGCCGACGGTTTCATCTGCCGCGAGATCAACACGTATGACGGCCACGACCTCTTCACGCCGCAGGACCCCAGCAGCACCGGCCCGCCGATCATGGCGTGGGCGGAGTGGATTGACTACCAAAGCACCGGCGACGTTGACCGGCTGCGCGCGGTCTTCCCCGCGCTGGTCGCTTACCATCTCTGGTGGCGCGACTGGCGCTCCTGGCCCGACGGCTCTTACTTCACCGACGGCTGGGGATCGGGCATGGATAATCAAAGCCGCGTCCCCGACTCGACGCACTTTCACCGTCACTACACGTGGGTTGACGCGACTATGCAGATGGCGCTCGACTGCCGCATCTTGCAGCAGATCGGCGACGCCATCGGGCGGACCGAGTTCAACGCCGACCTGCAAGCCGAATATGCGCGCCTGAACGAGTACATCAACGCGAAGTTGTGGGACGAGGCGACCGGCTTCTACTACGACCGCGCCCCCGACGGCGCGTTGAGCCGGGTCAAGAGCATCGGCGTATATTGGGGCCTGCTGGCGGGCGTGATCCCGGAGGCGCGCGCGGCGCGCATGATCGCGCACCTGAACGACCCGGCGCTGTTCAATCGCCCGCACCGGGTCCCCTCGCAGGCTGCCGACAGCGAGGGCTATACCGTCACAGGTTCCTACTGGCTCGGCGGCGTGTGGGCGCCGACTAACTATATGGTCTTGCGCGCGCTCACCGAGGGTGGGGAGGACGACCTGGCTTACGCCATCGCGCGCAACCACGTCGAAAATGTGGCGCAGGTCTTCACGGAGACCGGCACGCTCTGGGAGAACTACGCGCCCGAACGCGCCGCGCCCGGCCAACCGGCCCGGAGCGATTTTGTCGGCTGGACCGGCATTTCGGCGATCACGATTCCGCTGGAGTATCTGGTCGGGCTGCGACCGGAATCGGCGCACAAGGCCTTAACTTGGGACATTCGCCTGACAGAGCGGCACGGCGCGCAGCGCTACCCGCTGGGCGCGGCCACAGTCGATCTGGTCTGCGACGCGCGCCCGGACGAGTCCACGCCGCCGCAGTTGAGCGTGACCGCCGACGCGGCGTTCACGCTCAAGGTGCGTTGGGCCGGCGGCGCGCGCACGTGGGCGCTGACGCCGGGGTCGCACACCTTGCGCGCGTGAGCGGCGCACCTTACGAGGAGATTCGCATGGCAGAACGGTTATTCACGGTCAGCAGCGACGGCCCGGCATACGTCTCACCGATCATCGGCAATGGCGAAGTGGTCACGACGGTCGGGCCGACGGGGTATCACAACGGCCTGTGCCCGGACCGCGAACAGGCCAACCGCGCGATCTTCTGGGCCGGGCGGCGGCTGAACACGCCGACGCACGCGCTGGTGCGCTTCGGCTGGCTGAACCGGGCGCTGACCCTCGACGGCGCGCAAACTCAGGATCAGGTTTGGGAGCAAGCCGTTGACTACCCGCGGGGCATGGTGGTCTCGACCCTCGATCACGGCCCGCTCCGCGAGCAGACCCGCAGCCTGGTCTGCCTGACCGCGAACGTGCTGGTGTTCCACACCCGCCTTGAGAACGGCGGCGACCGGCCCGCGCGGTTGACCTTCACCCTCGAATACGAGTTCCCGACAGCCATCGAACCGCATCTCCGCTTCCCGTACATGACGCACTTTGACTTCCGGCCCGGTTACCTGTCGAGCGAGGGCGACAGCGCAGACATCCGGGCGCGGGTGCGCCCGGCCCCGTCGGGCGCGAGCCTGAGCGTGCTCTACCACATCGGCGCGCAGCTTGGCGAGGTGCGCCTCGGATGGTGGCCGGACGCGCAGGTGACCGAGACCGAGAGCGGCGGTCGCTTTACGCACGCGATCAACCTGAAGCCCGGCGAGGCGACCGATCTGTGGTTTTGGATCATGCTCAGCGACCGGCGCAAATATACCCACTTCCCTGACTTCGCGCGCGTGAACGCGCTGGTGGAGGAGCACGAGCGCGCCTGGGGCGCGTTCTGGGGCGCGAGCCGGCTGGAGTTGGGCGACCCTGAGTTGGAGGCGCTGCGCCAGACCTGTCTTTACGCCATCCGGTGTAGCGCCTCGCCCTGGTCAGTCCCGCCGGCTTATCTCAGCACCCATTGGGAAGGGCGCACGTTCCACGACGAGCTTTATCCCTTCCTGGCGCTGATGTCGAGCAATCACCCCGAACTGGCGGCGCGTATCCCCGCTTACCGGCTAAGCGCGCTGCCGGTTGCGCTCCAATACGGCGGCGACAGGGGCGCGCGGTTCCCCTGGGAGGCGTTGGAGGACGGGCGCGAAGGCGGCCCCTACGGCCACTGGATGGACGAGCGGTTTCACGTCGGGCAGTTCTCCGAGACGGCGTGGCGCTACTACCTGTACACGCGCGACCCGGACGAGTTGGCGCGCTACTACCCGCTGCTGCGCGAGTGCGCCGAACTGTTCGTCCAGGACGTGATCGTCCGTGACAAACACGGTCGCTTGAAGACCCGAAGCCTCACCGATTTTGATGAGGGCGTTTTCCCGCTCGAAAACGGCGTCTTCACAATCTGCGCCGCCATCCGCAGCCTGGAGAACGCGGCGCAGGCAGCCGGGTTGCTGGGCTTCGATACGGCTCGCCGGGAGAAATGGCGCGCGCTCGCCGCCGAGCTGCGCGAGGCGTTGTCTGTTGATGAAACCGGGCGATACTATCGCGTCTCCGATGATCGATCGCACTGGCACATCGCCCAGATGGGGATGGTTTATCCCTTCTCGTTTGAAACCAACAGCGCCCGCGCCCGCGAGACGCTGTCGCAACTCCATGCGATGTTACGCACAAGCCTGGGTTTCTGTCACAGCCACGTCAGCCGGGAGCGCGAGTCGCACTGGATGTGGATCGCCGGCCTGCTGGCGACCGGCTTCTTCTACCAGGGGCGCGGCGACGAAGGGTACGAGGTGTTGCGGCGCGCGCCGGCCAGCGCCGGACCCTTCCTGTCGCCTAACGAACATCGCGTGCCCGCCGACAAGGATGACCGGGCCGGGGGCGCACGCCTGCCGTGGTTCACGACCGGCGCCGGCGCAGTGGTGTATGCCATGCACGCTATGCTCGTGCAGGTGGACGGAACCGGGACGGTTCTGTTCAGGGGGTTGCCCTCCGCGCTACAGAATATCCGCTTTGAGCGGATCGCCGCCTCTCACGGCGTGCGCGTCTCCGGGCAGGTGCGCGACGGCGTGCTGGTCAGCCTGGCCGCGCATAGCGACCGCGCCATGACCTGGCAATTCCGCATTCCCGCAGCGCTTGCGACGACAGCGGCGTTCACGGACGCGGTGCGCCAAACGGGCCGAGACGAAGCCGGATTGGCGCTTTTAGAGAGTACGTTGACGCAGGGGGAGACAGGGTTGATCTGAGAGGCCATTTGAGAAGTCCGGCCATGGAAGTTTATTCTTCCGCCGACTCAAGTCGGCGGCTCATCGCCGGAAAGCCACGGCGCGGTGGGGAATTCACCCCCGGCTTCAGCCGGGGGAACCCTTTGCAAACGGCCTCTGAGACATGTCGATGCATCGAGGCCGCGCCTTGACTGCGCTTTAGAAAGCTAGGGTGACAATCGTGATGATCCAGCGAACCTTTCCGTTTCGGCCAACAGCGATAGCGCTGATCGTTGTCTTGCTATTATTATCGGCCTGCATCGCTTCGCCGGAGGAAGCGCCCACGCCGACGCCGGTCCCCAGGCCGGTGGAGGCCATCAAGCCCACCTACACGGTGCAGCGTGGCGCCGTGACCGTCCTGTTTCAGTTCACAGGCCGGGTCACACCGGTGCTTGAGCAGGCGCTTTTCTTCCGCACCGGCGGCGCGGTGCGCAAGCTCTACGTCGCCGAGGGCGATTCCGCCACCGCCGGCGAGATGCTCGCCGACTTGCAGGTGATCGACGACCTGGAGCGCCAGCGCGCTTTGGACGAACTCGCTATCCGGCGCGCCGAGGTCAGGCTCGAAATAGCCCGTCTGCAACTGGAATTGGCTCAGGCGCGCGAAGACGCGCTGGCCCAGGAGATCGCCATCAAAGAAAACGAAGTGACCCTGGCTGAGATCGCGCTGGAAGAGACCCGGCTGGGCGTCCGGGACGTGGATACGCTCATCGCTGACGCGCAGATCATCGCCCCGTTTGATGGGGAAGTGCTTTCTTTGAATGTGGCCGAGGGTGACATGGTTGAGGCGTTTGCCCCCGCGTTGGTGCTCGCCGACCTCGACGACCTGGAGGTCAGCGCCGAATTGCGGCAGGACCAGTTGGAGTCCCTACTTGTGGGGATGGAGGCTCAGGTTGCGCCGCTCAACCAACCCGGCGCGGCGATTGACGGCTACATCCGGCGCCTGCCCTACCAATCCGTGCAGAGCGGCCCCGATGTCGAGAGCCAGGACACGAGCGTGCGCGTGGCGCTGGCATCGCCGCCCGCCGAGGCCGGTTTTGAACTCCGCCAGCGCGTGCAGGTCACCGTCGTGGTGGATCAGAAGGAGGGCGTGCTCTGGCTGCCGCCGCAGGCCATCCGCACGTTTGAGGGGCGCAGGTTCGTCGTCGTGCAGGACGGCAACGTGCAGCAGCGCGTCGATGTCGTGCTTGGCCTGCGCAGCGGCGACCGCGTGGAGATCGTCGAGGGCCTGAGCGAAGGTCAGATCGTTGTAGGACCCTGAGGGTAGCTGCTCATGCACATACTCCGACGCATCAGCGCGATTTTCATTATCACCGTTAAACGCATCAGCGCGCAGCCCGGCCTGGCGCTGGCGGCGGCCCTGGGGCTGGTCATCGCCGTTGCGCTGACCATGAGCATCCCCACTTACGCGGATGCCGTGTATTACCGCACGTTCCTGCGGAATGTCGCCCCCAGCGAAAAGGGCGAGCTGGCGCGCCCGCCGTTTGCGTTCATGTTCTACTACGGCGGCGGCATCGGCGCCGCGGTGCAATGGGAGGCGATACAGCCCGCCGGGCAATACTTATCCGAGGCAGCGGAGGACGCCCTGGGGCTGCCGCTGCGGTTTATGGTGCGCAACTTCCGCACCGAGACCTTCCCCCTGTTCCCGGCGGACGAGACCAACTTCGCCGACGAGACGAACGCGCTGTCATGGGTCCGGTTCTCGACCGTGAGCGACCTGGAATCGCACATCACGCTCCTGGAAGGCAGCTTCCCGGCGGCGACGCCTCCGGCGGCAGACAGCACGATTGAGGTGCTCATCAGCGAGGAATTTGCGCTGGAGTTGGGTCTCCAGGTGGGCGAGACCTACATCGTCTTTATCAGGGACCGGACGCCCGATGGTATCCAGGTGACGCAGCAGGCCCCGGTGCGCATCGCCGGGGTGTGGGTGGCGAAAGACCCTCTGGAGGACTTCTGGCTTTTCCGGCCCACGTTTCTGGAATCCCACCTGCTCGTGCCCGAAGAGACGTTTGCAAACCGGCTCGCCCCCTACCTCTCTGACGAGGTGCAGACCGCCGTCTGGTACCTGGTCATGGATGGCTCGAACGTGGATTACGGCCTTGCGGCTTCGTTGGTGAACCGCATCAACCTGGTCGAGCAACAGGTTGACGCCCTCCTGCCGGGAGCCAGGCTGATGGTTTCGCCGCGCGATGCGCTGTACGCCTACCAGCGCGCCGCCGAGATTCTTACCCTGCTGCTGTACGCCTTTGCGCTGCCCATCATCGGCCTGCTCCTGGCGTTCATCGGCATGACAGGCAACCTGGCGACCGAGGGACGCCGCAACGAGGTCGCCGTGCTGCGCAGCCGGGGCGCGATGGCGCTCCAGATGGTTGGCATCGCCGCTTTAGAGGCGGTGTTGTTGGGGGCGGCGGCGCTCGCGGTCGGCTCGCCCGCCAGCGCGGCAGTCGCCGGCTTGATCGGGCAATCGCGCACCTTCCTGGACTTTTCAGCCCGATCTGACCTGCGCACCAGCCTGACCGCCGTGACGATGATCTTCGGCGCGGGGATTGTCGGCCTGGCGCTCGCAGCGCAGGTGTTCCCCACCATCGGCTCAGCGCGGCACACGGTGGTGTCGTATAAACAGGAGCGGGCGCGCCTGTTGCGGCGGCCCTGGTGGCAGCGGGCCTGGCTGGACGTGCTCTTGCTCATCCCGGCGGCCTACGGCGCTTACCTGCTCCAGCAGCAAGGCAACATTGCGACCGTCAGCCGTGACCCCTTCCAGAACCCGCTGCTCTTCCTGGTGCCGGCGCTGGGCATCCTGGCGCTCACCCTGTTCTTTCTGCGGCTGATGCCGATGCTGATGGCGGTTGTCGCGTGGCTGGCCGCGCACACGCGCAGCGTGGCCCTGCTCATGGCCGCGCGCCATCTGTCGCGCACGCCGGGGTTCTACAATACGCCGCTGGTCCTGCTGGTGCTCACGCTCAGCCTGTCGGCGTTCACCGCCTCGCTGGCGCGGACGCTGGACAACCACCTGTACGACCAGGCGTACTACCGGCTCGGCGCGGACGTCGTCTTTTACGACTTCGGCGAGGAAGCGACCGCCATCACCTTTGGCGGCATGGGCGGGGGAAGCGCTCAACCGAACCAGGAAGAAGAGGAGGACGGCGCGCGTTGGCGGTTCCTGCCGGTATCGGACTATGTTCAAAGATCGGCAGGGGTGCGCGCCGCGGCCCGCATCAGACGCTTTGATGCCTCCAGTTCCCTCAGCGGCGGGACGCAAACCGGCGAGCTTCTCGGCGTTGACCGCTACGATTTCCCTCAGATCGGCTTCTGGCGGCGGGACTTTGCCCCTGCGTCGTTAGGCGCGTTGATGAACGCGCTGGCCTACTATCCGGATGGCGCGTTGCTGCCGCGCGCGTTTATGAAGCAACACGCTCTCGAAGTAGACGACACGATTCACCTGACCGTGCGCGAATATGGGCAGCGCACCGAACTCGAATTGAAGATTGTCGGAAGCTTTGACCTGTTCCCGACATGGTATCCTGAAGACGGGCCGCTCTTCGTCGGCAATCTGGATTACCTGTTCGAACAGATGGGGGGACAGGTGCCCTATCACGTCTGGCTCGACGCTGATGCGAGTGTCAGACCGGAAGAGCTTGACGTGTCCGCGGTGAACTGGCGGACGCCCTTCACGCAGATTGCGACCGAGCAAGAGCGCCCGGAACGGCAGGGGTTGTTTGGGCTGCTGTCGGTTGGCTTCGCCGCCGCCGCCGTGCTGACGGTGTTGGGGTTCTTGCTGTACGCGCTGTTCTCGTTCCGGCGGCGCTTTATAGAAATGGGTGTGCTGCGCGCCATCGGCCTGTCGGCCCCGCAGATGGTCGCCTTGATGGGCTGGGAACTGGCCTTCCTGGTGGTCACGGGCGGCGCGCTTGGCACCGGGCTGGGCGTGCTGGTCAGCGCCTTCTTTATCCCGTACTTGCAGGTCGGGACCGGCCCTTCGGCCAGTATCCCGCCTTTCATCGTGCAAATCGCCTGGTCGGACATCGCCCGCATCTATGCGCTGTTTGGGCTGCTGTTTCTCATCACGCTCGTCGTGCTGACCGTGCTGCTCCGGCGCATGAAAATCTTCCAGGCCATCAAACTGGGTGAGACGGTGTAACATGGCGCAGGAACCGTTTGTTGTCTGCGACAACCTGGTCAAAATCTACAAGGTCGCCGACCTGGAAGTGGTCGCGCTGCAAGGTCTGGACCTGGTGATCGCGCCCGGCGAGTTGCTGGGCGTGGTGGGCGCGAGCGGCAGCGGCAAAACGACGCTGATGAACATCCTCGGCGGGCTGGACCGGCCCTCGGCGGGGCGGGTGTGGGTCGGCGGGAACGACCTGCTCAAGCTCTCGGACGCGGCGCTCGACCGCTACCGGCGCGCGCAAGTGGGGTTCGTGTGGCAGCAGGGCGCGCGCAACCTGATCCCTTACCTCAACGCGCTGGAAAACGTCGAGTTGCCGATGACGCTGGCCGGCGAGACCGGCGCGCAGAAGCGCCGCCGCGCCGAGGCGTTGCTCGAAGCGGTGGGGCTGGCCGACCGGGGGCATCACCGGATGTCGGCGCTGTCCGGCGGCGAGCAGCAGCGCGTGGCGATTGCGGTCGCGCTCGCCAACAACCCGACGCTGTTGCTGGCCGACGAGCCGACCGGCGAGGTGGACTCGGCGACGGCGCTGACCATCTATGAGACGTTCCGGACGCTCAACCGCGAGTTCAAGCTGACCACGCTCATCGTCAGCCACGACCTCGGCATCGCGCGCCACGTGGACCGCGTTGTCGCCATCCGCGATGGCCGGCTCGCCGCCGAGACGGTGCGCCGCGCGCAAAACGGAGCCGCCGCGAACAGCGGGGAGCAGGGCGACGGCGAGACGGCTGCGGACGGGGGCGCCCACGAGTTCGAGGAGCTGACCGTGCTGGACTCCGCGGGCCGGCTCCAGGTGCCGAAAGCGTACCTGGAGCGCTTCGGCATTAAGCGGCGTGTGCGGTTGGAATTGACCGAGGAGGGCGTTCTCATCAGGCCCGCCGCCGACGCCGACCGCGCCGAAGACACCGAGGCGCTGGTCGCCGACCTGGCGCAGTCACAGAAGGCGCGCGGCTGGCGCGGTCTGCTCGCGCGCTGGCGACGCCAGTCTGGGCGCGGGGAGATGCGAAGGTGACAACGGCCATGACGCCAGAAACATCCGCCGGCAGCGCCGGCCAGTACATCGTCGAAACGGAAGACCTTTGGCGGGTCTACGAGATGGGCGCGCAGCGGGTGGCGGCGCTGCGCGGCGTCAACCTGCGGGTTGAAGCCGGCCAATTCGTGGCGTTGAAAGGCCGCTCCGGCAGCGGCAAAACGACGTTGCTCAACTGCCTGGGCGGGCTGGACCGTCCTACATCGGGCGTGGTGCGCGTGTTCGGGCGCGACCTATGCGCACTCAGCGACCGGCAAATGACGCAATGGCGTCGGGAGCGCGTGGGGTTTGTGTTTCAATCGTTCGGGTTGGTGCCCACGCTCTCCGCCTATGAGAACGTGGAGCTGGTCGCGCGCCTGGCCGGGGCGAGCGGTCATGAGCGTCACGAGCGCGCCCTGTACTGTCTGAACTTGGTCGGGCTGGCGAAGTGGATCGACCACCGCCCTTACGAACTGTCGGGTGGGCAGCAACAGCGCGTGGCGATTGCCCGCGCCTTAGCCAACTCCCCTCAGTTGGTCCTGGCCGATGAGCCGACCGGGGAACTCGACAGCACGACGGCGCGCGAAATTCTGGCCCTGTTCCGGCAGATCGTGAGACAAGAGCGCGTCACCGTGTTGATCGCCTCGCACGACCCGCTGGTAGACGAGCAGGTGGATCGGGTTCTGGGCCTTCAAGACGGCCAGATTGTCGCCGACGGCGCACAGGCGGGTGGGGCCGTCTCGCCTTAATCGCCGGCCATCGCCTTGAGCGCGGCCTCATAGCTCTCCGGCGCGGCCGGCATATACCCGGCCCCGGCGATGAGCGCCTGCCCGTCGGCGCTCAGGTAGTAACTCAAGAACTGCGAGACCGCCAGCCGCCCTAACGACGCCGCGTTCACGTATAGATACAGCGGGCGCGAGAGCGCCCCGTACAGCCCACGCCAGACCCTCTCCGGCGTCGGCGACGCGCACCCCGCGCCGGCGTCGATGCTCACGAACGTCACGGCGCGCTTGGCGTCGTCCGCCGGCGGAAAGCGCCCGTAGCCGAGGTAGCCGACCGCGCCGGAGGTCTGCGCCACCATGAGGGCTGTGTCGTCCCCGCCGGGCACGGCGTCGGCGCGGAGCGCGCCGCCAATCGCCTCTTCGAGCAAGCGGCGCTGCGCTGCGTTCAATTCGGTGGCGATGGGGAGAAGCGCCAGGTCGGGGAAGCCGCGCCGCACCTCGGACCAGTTCACCGCGCCCGCTTCGCCCCAGATGGCGCGCAACTCGTCCAGCGACAGGCACGTCAGGAACGTGTCAGCGGGGTTGGCGATCACAGCCAGTACGTCGTAGCCCATCACAACTTCCAGCCAGTTGACCCCGTTCTTCGCGCAGGCGGCGGCCTCGCGCGCGTCGATGGGGCGCAGCGCGTTCACCAGATCGATCTCGCCCCGGCACAGGCGCTCAAAGCCGGCGCTCGTGCCGGCGGCGCTGACCTCGACGTTGAGGCCGTAGGCGGGTTGCCACCGCTGGAAGCCGGCGGCGATGGCCTCAGTGACGGCGGCGACCTGCGCTGACCCATCAGTAAGGACAGCGACAGGCGACGCCGCGGGCGGGGACGCGCCGGGCGGGACAGAGCCGACCGGGGTCAGGGTCGCCACAGGGGGAGGCGCTGGCCGGTAGCAGCCGGTCAGGCAAAGGATCAGCAGCGCAACGATGATGGGCAAGGCCAGACGCGCTTTCATAGGTGATGTGCGCTATTACAGAGAAGAATAAAGTAAACCACGAAAAACGCAAGTGACTAGCTACCGGACATCGGAAGTTGTTCTATGGTTTGTGCTCGTCGGTCTTGGTTTTACCTCACCCCGGCTTCGCCGGACTATAGCCTCCGTCCCCCTCTCTGCACGCGGAGAGGGGGACTGCCCGACGGGCGAGGGGGTGAGGTAAGAGAATACAAGAGCCTTTTTCTCGAACCTGCGTTCAGTGTCCGGTAGCGAGCGCAAGTGACACCGATGACAAGAATGGAGGTTGTTCAGGGTCGCCTGTGTGTATTTAGAACCTATCCGAAAAACCGTCTCAAACGACCAGGACAAGGGGCTTAAGCCCCTTGTCCAACGTTATTCGGATAGGCTCTTATTCGCGGCTACATCCTTAATGCTGTTCGAGACCCGACCGCCGATGATAATGTCGCGCCGCCAACACCGCGACGCTTCCCGCCAGGATCGCGCCGACCCCGGCCAGGACGGGCCGCAGACGCCGGGGCGTCAGCGCCGGGCGGTGGATGACCCGGAAGCGCTTCTCCGGGGCCAGGTAGGCGCGCGTCACTCGCTGTACGTCCCCTGCCGTCACCGCCGCGATCCCGGCGAAGAAGTTCGGCACCGGCTCGGCCTCATCGTCCTTCACAATCAGGGTATCGCCGCTGAGCCACCAGCCCATGCTCACGTTGCTTTCCAGGTGGAGCATGGCCTCGCCTCGGATGGCGGCCTTTGCCTTTTCGACCGCTTCCTCGCTAATCTCCCCGTCGATCACACGCCGCAGGTGCTCTTCGATCACCTGCTGGATTTCGCCGAACTTGTCGCTGTCGGCGGTCGTGTAGATATACAGGTAGCCGGCGTCGTTGTAGAGCACGGTGTGCGGGCTGACGCCGTAGACCAGGCCCCGCTTATGGCGGATCTCCTCGGTCAACTGGTTGTCAAGAAGTTCACAGAGCACCCACAGGGCATAGCGGTCGGGGTGATCGATGCCGCCGATCACCCCGCCCAACAACATCTGCCCCCGGTCGTTGATGCTCGGCCCGTGCAGGCGCACATCGAAGGGGCGGGGGTTCACCGGGATCGGCTCCGGCTCCGGCGGGCGCTCGCCGGCAAGGAAGCCGCCAAAGCGGGCTTCGACCGCCGCCTGGAGCGAGTCCAGTTCGATGTCGCCCACCGCGATGAGAGTCATGTTGTTAGGCACATAGTGCCGGCGGTAGAAATCCACCACCTTCTGGTAATCGATCCCCTGGAGCGAGTCGTCGGTGCCGATGATCGGGCGCAGCAGCATCGAGCCGGGGAACAGCCGCCGCCGCACCGCCCAAAAGACATCATAGCCCAGGTTGCGGTTCTCCAGCCATTCAAACAACCGGCCCAGCCGCCCGAACTCGCCGCCTTTCTCCTGCATGATGACGCCGTGCTCTTTGTCGAACTTCTCTTCAGAAAGCGTGGGGCGAAAGAGCACTTCGCTGAGCCATTCCAGGCCCAGGTCCAGGTCGTCGGCTTTCAGGTGCAGGTGGTAGACCGTTTCCTCGTGGCCGGTGAAGGCGTTCACGTAACCGCCCACGTCGCGGATGGCGTCCATCACCGCCCGTTCTTCCGGCCATTTCTCGGTGCCGGTGAAGACCATGTGCTCGACAAAGTGCGCGACGCCGTTGTCTTGCCGGGTCTCGTGCCGCGAGCCGACCGGTATCTGCATCAGCAGCGCCAGGGTGCCGGTGCGGGGGCGTTGGTGCGCCCACACGCGCAGGCCGTTGTCCAGCTTGAAGCGCCACACGTCGGCGAAGTCGCGCTCGCGCCGGGTCAGGTCCGCTTGATGCGGCGGTGAAGTTTCGGGGGCACAGTGTTGAGTAGAGGTATCTTCGTCCATATTTTAGAGGTAACCACACAGGGTACCACGAGCGTCACTTTAACCCAGGGCAAGGGGCTTAAGCCCCTTGCCCTATCTCAAACAATTACAGCAACGGCTGAAGCTCAGCCAGCGCGGTTTTCATCTCTTTCAGCTTGGCTTCAGCCTGTTCGCGCAGGTTGCGGTCACCGCGCCCCTGCCCAGAGACGAGCTTCACCGCCTCCTTACAGGCCGAGGCGATTTCATAGCACAAATCGGCCACCGCCTGCCAGTCGGGCGGGCGATTCAGCACCGGCTCAAAGATTTGGGCGACCGGCGCCAACTCAAGAGGGGTGTAGCCCCTGGGGACGCGCGCTTCGGCGATGACGGCGACGCGGTCGGCCAGAAACTCTAGCGCGGTCGCCATGTCGAACCAGTGCTTGGCCTCGCCCGCGCCGGTGTACAGCACCTCCCGGTAGAGCGCGACGCTCACCGCGATGGCGCGCTCCATTTCGGCCTTCTTGCGGCCAAGCGGCACGGCGGCCCCTTTGGATTTGACCGCCCACAGCGCGTCCTCGGCCTCGCGCAGCTTTTTCTTCTGCTCGCGGGTGAGTTCCACGCCGGGCCGGGCTTTGGGGAATGTGGGGCGGAGCCGTCGTTTAGGCCGGTCATCTTGCTCCTCGTCGTCCAAAAAAGTCAGCCTCGCTTTCGAATCGGTGTCTTGCCGATCTCCCGGCGGCGCGACGCTGCGCACAGGGCGGAGCCGGGGCGACGGCGCGGCGACTTCGGAGGCGGACGGCGGGGCCGGCTCGGCGGGCGGCGTCTCGGCAGCCGCCTTGACCTGCGCGACCAGGTCGGCCCAGGCGTCATCATCCTGTTGCGCCGGGGGGAGCATGTCAGCGGGGAGCGCCTGCCCGGCTGGCGACGCCGCCGCTAACGACACCTCCTCCGCCCACGACACTGGCGCGCCGGCGCCTGACCGGGGAGGGTCGCCTGTTGCCCAGGGAAGCGGCTCCGCTTGGGTGGGCGGCAGGGCTGGCTCTGTCGGCGCCGTCGCCGGCTGGGCAGGGGGCGACGGGGCCTGCTCAGGCCGGGCAGACGGCGTTGAAGGCGCTTTCTTGGGCGCAGCGTCGGAGGCGCCTGCTTCCAGCGGATACCGCGCCCGCAAGCGCGTGAGCGCCCGGTGCGCCCAATAACCTCCCTCGTCCAACGTGAGCGCGATGCCGAGTGCGCGGCGCGCCTCGGTTGGGGTGAAAGCAGCCTGCGCGAGCAAATACCAGGCGTCGGGGCTGTGCGGGTTGGTCTGCATCAACACGCGGATGATTTGCCGCGCACCCAGTTTAAACCCGGCCCGGAGCTTGTCGTAGGCCTGCTGGAGTTGAGTCTGGAGCAAGTCCTCACCGGCGGTCACAGGGCACTCCTATGGTAAACCTTTTAATATATTAGCAGATCACCCGCCAGCGACAACCCCCCGAAAGGTATATCGTAAGGGCGCGGTGCTCTACCGCGCCCCTTATGATAATGAACTGATTCAAACTTACGCCAAGAGGTGGCCTTGCTAAGGTCTTCCTCTACCTCACCCCCGTCTCGCCTGCGGCTCGACATCCTCTCTCCGCTTGCGGCTATAGTCCGGCGTAGCCGGGAGAGGGGGACGGGGGGGTGAGGTCGCCCGCAAACACGACAGACACCACACGCATCGGGGTCGTTGGCTCAAAAGCTTGAATCACTTCAATGCAAAACCGAGACTCGGACCGGGCGTGTCACAGCCGATATTCTGCCTGCTCCCCGACGCTTCAACAAATCTGTGGGGGGCGCAGTTCAGCGCCAACCAGGCGGTGTGTGGGCGTGCCTGAGGAGGGTCGGGTTTCTCTGCGCTATGAGACGGTTTCGTCGGAATCGTCGAACAGCCGGCGCAGCTCTTCCTCCCACACGTCATCCAGCGGGTCGAACGGCGTTTCGGTGAACTCTTCAGACAGGCGCGCCAGGTATTCGCGCACACGGAGTTGGGGAGCCATGCCGTCCAGCTCCTCTATCTTGGCCTCTACGGATTGGAGGAGGCTCTCGCTCTTCCGCTCCAAATCAGACAAGTCGAAGCCGGTCTTGAGCATGTAATTGATCCGCCGCATGACGCCGAGCCAGGCCGTGAAATCATTCTCAATCCGCATGACGTTGCCGATTTGCGCGAGGTTTGAGAAGTTGTACGTCGGCACAAATGCATACAGGCCGACGAACTCGATCCCCCCTTCGCCCGCGCGCCGGCAGATGTAGGACCCAATGCTCGCGCCGCCGTGATAATCCGACAGGTTAACGGCTAAGCGGCTCACTTCTTCTAACATATCCGGCAAGCTGTAAATGCACGAGACCATGCGCTCCTTGTCATAGGGCAGTTCCCCGTAGACTCCGCCCAGACCGACAATGCGCTTCACGCCCAGCGACCGGACCGCGTGCAGAAACGCCGCCGTGTAGCGTTCAATATCGAGATGCGGCTCATCCCCCAAGAAGAAAACCACGCCTTGCCGGCTGTCTTCGGTATAAAACAGCTCATTGCGCGGTGTTTCGAGCGCTTGCGGATAGCCGTTCTCGAATCTAACCGCCGGTCGCACCAGATCGTGCGTGCCGGGGATTTGAAAGAGGTAGAAGCCGTCGGGTCGGATCGCGCCGATTTGCCGGGCGCCGGTCTGCTGGATAAGGTACCCCGGCAGGCCGGATGAGGTTGAACCGGCGTCTGCCCACTGCCGCCAGCCCGCGATCATGTAAACCTGGCGCGCTTTCGGTTGCTCCCAAATCTCCACTGCATCAGACATGTGAAACACCTCCCATCACTTACCGTGCGAGAGCAATCAGTCGCTGCGCAGCGTCCGATGTTAATCGACACTTGTATTCTACACGATCTGTCAAGCAAACAGCCACGCCACCGGAGAAGGGGGGTCAGGCGCGCAGGTGCAGCCGGCGGCGGTGTACCCTGGCTCCCTGAATCGGCAGATCGAGCGCGCCCAGCAGCTCGTCGGGGCGGGCAGTGACCGCCTCGCCCAGGGAGAGCGTGGTGTGCAGGGCACCGTCCGGCGACACGCGCAGCGCATAGACCAGCGGGCGCAGGTCGTAGACCCTGCCACGCCGCTCGCGCTCGACGCGCGCCTGCGCGAGGAAACGCTGCACACGGGCCTCCAGGTTGGCCCGGTCAACGCCTTCAAAAGTGATGACGTAATCGGCGGCGACGACCACGGTTTGCAGCGCCGGGTCTTTCAGGCCAACCGCTTCAGCGCTATAAATCGCCAGCCCTGCCGGCGCGACCGCCTGGAGGCGCGCGGGAAGCCCTTCCACAGACACCGGCTCCTTCAGCCAGATGTCGATCAACTCCGCCTCGCTGCTGACGCCGAGCGGCAGTGCGTCGGCCAGTTGCAGGCGCGGGCGCGGGTTAAATCCGTGCGAGTAGGCCAGCGGAAGCCCGGCGCGGCGCAGGATGCGCTCCCAGGTGCGGAGCACGTCCAGGTTGCCGGTGTAGATCAACGCGCCGTGCTTGCCGAAGGCGACGCGCAGGCGTTGCCGGGGAGGGATAGACTGCTCACGCAAGTTCGTTGTCAAGCCGTTCCTCGTCGGCCTGCTCGTGGGATTGGCAGGTCTGGCACACGCCGAAGATGGCGAAATGCTCGATGCGCGGCGTGAAGCGGTAAGCCAGCCGTATCGTCCGGCGCAGGCCGGCCAGCACCGCGTCATCGAGGTCGAAGACCGCGCCGCAGTGCAGGCATACCAAATGGTGATGCGCCGGGCTGACAGCCAGCGAATACACGTCGCTGCCCGTGCCCAGGTCCGTCTGCGACACTGCGCCGGCTTCCTTGAGCCATTGCAGGATGCGGTAGACCGTGCTCTGGTCCAGCACCACGCCGTGCGCAGCCACCGCCTCTGCGATGGTCTCACAGGTATGGTGGCCGGCGGCGTCGTCAAGCAGCGCCTCCAGCACCAGGCGGCGCGG
>DAOTXU010000138.1:0-6456 GCA_034435135.1 Anaerolineae bacterium
ACGGTGTGGTGCACTGTTCCGGCAGCAGGATGAAATTGGCGACAACCAGACCGGTCTCGATCCCCACGCCGCGCAGTTCTTCGGCGGCGCGGTAAGCCTCCAGAATCGGGGTCGATTCCGGGTACATGACAAAGGCGAAGGTGCACCGGCCAGGGTCGCGCATCATCTCGATCACGCGACCAAAACGTTGCTTGGCAACCTCATCCGCAGCGGCGGAGTCCACTGAAGCAAACACCTTCACGTCCAGTTGCCGGCTCCAGTCGATGGGGAGTTCGAGCAGGCGCAGGGTATGCCCGGTGGGCGCGGTGTCGAAGACGATAATCTCCCAGTCATCCTGTGAAGCAAAATCGATGAAGCGGTCGAAAGCAGCCATCTCCTCAGTGCAGGGGGAGTCCAGTTCCTCGGCCATTACCGCCAGCGCCTGGGCGGAACGCCCACGCTGCCGGGCGTCTTCAAGGATGCGGGCTTTGTAGTCCTCGGCTGCGGCTCTAGGGTCGATTTTCGCCGCCCACAAGTTGGGTGCGTTCGGAACCGGCGCGGGCTGATCGCCGACCGGCACCTCAAGGACATCGCCCAGGTGTGCTGCCGGGTCGGTGGTCAACAGCAGGGTGCGGTAGCCCCGGCGCGCCAGCCAAACGGCGGTGATGCACGACGCGGACGTTTTGCCCACACCCCCTTTGCCCGCAAAGAAGATGGAGCGGCTGTGACCGTCCGGCAGGATGCGGGGCAGTACGGCAGGAAGCGAATCTTGCAGGGAAGGCAATCGCACGGGGTTTGTGGATTCCTCAGACGTGCAGCCTGACCCGGTCCATCTCCCGTCGAACAGGATCCCCGCCACGGCGCGCAGCCGGGTCACACCCTTGATTTCGTCGTCGAGCAGAAACATCTGCGCTGTCGGGAGAGGTATTTCCGTCTCAATCTGCTTCAGATAGCGCTTCTGCATCTTCACCCGCGCAGCGAAGAAGTCGTTAGCAGTCTCTTCGGGAGGGATAATACCGTTGACGATCAACCGGTGCGTATGAATACCGAGCTTGCCCAACTCCCTCGCCGTGCGCTGGGTTTCCTTGATCGCTGTCGATCCGGGCTGCAACACGAAAACGAACGTCGTCTGCGCCGGGTCGCACATGGTAGCAAGCGCGCGCTCGTACTTAAACTTGCGCCGGAAGCGCGCGCGGCGGCGCGTCGGATAAGTCGCACATGGTAGCAAGCGCGCGCTCGTACTTAAACCTGGCTTCCTGGACGGCTGCTGCCGGCCCGATACAGGTCTGGCCGCTGCCGTGCGTGGCCTCTTCAATCGACCGACTCCACTCGGCGGGCAACTCCAGCAGGCGCAGGGTATGGCCCGTCGGCGCGGTATCGAAGATCACAACGTCGAACGGTGATGGCTAGCCACCATTCCCGTTTGGGAGGTCGAGGAAACTCACAAAGCGGTCGAAAGCGGCGACTTCAGCGGTGCAGGGTGAGTTCACCTGCTCTTCCATCACCCTGACAATCTCCGGCGGGAAGGCGGCCCGGATCGGGGCAAGAGCGCGGTCTTGGTATTCTTTGGTCGCGCGGTCGGCGTCGATTTCCATCGCCCAGGGGATGGCTGGTCATCTGGTAACGCGCAACGAGCACGCCCTCGGCGGCGAGGCTTATCACCATCTCGTTCACGCTGAGAAGAGTCTGGTCGAGCGCCGGGCCGCACAAACCGGTAGGGCAACACATCGGCGGATCGAACAGTTCCACAAGCGGCATGTCTGTTGGCGGCGTCATCCTGGTTACATCCAGAATGTTTATGAGTTCGCCCATGATAGTTCAACCTCCATTGCAGTATTGGCGCGAAAAAAAGCTTAGCTTCGGGATAGTTGCATCTCGTCGAGGAGGACGGTCCATCCCTGCGGTCCGCAGGTCAGGCGACGGGGCTGGATACGGTCCGGGTCAAAGAAAATCCCAAATGCGGCGTTGAGTTCATCCAGCGCCCGATGGTTGATCGAGTAGTACGCCCACCGCGCGTCAGAGGGGTCGCGCTCGACATCCACAAGCCCGGCCTGGCACAGCGCCTTCAGGTGATGTGAGATCAGGTTGGGAGCCACGCCAAGCGCCTCGCTGAGTTCGCAGTTGCACTGGATGCCCTGCATGATGAGATCAAGAATCAGCAAGCGCTTGGGTTCAGCCAGCACCTTGAGCCGGTTGCTCAAGGTCTGAAGATTGGTTGGTGGAGAAGCAACGTTGTGCACAGGCCAATTCTCCGGCTGATGGTTCAATCATTGTTGAATGATATTCCAGACTGAAAATCTGTCAAGTCTTCCAATAGTCTCTGCACGGATTCACTGAAGCGAAGAAGCATTCTCCGGGCAGTGCACCACAAGCACCGGGCGACGGCTGAGGCGGAGCACGTTCTCAACCGTGCTCCCGGCCAGTATTTCCTGAAAAGCGCTACGCCCACGCGAGCCGAGAACGATCAGGCTGAGGTCTTCTTCTTCGGCCACTTTGAGCGTTTCATGCACGGGGTGGCCGTGGCGGAGCAGCGGGCGCGCTTGTATGCCAAACATGAGCAAGGCTCGACACAGTGCTTCCAGGCGCTCGGTATCCTGTTGGTCAAATGCGGCGACCTGCTCAGCTGACCGGTGCTTCATCGCGCGTTCATCCTGCACGTGCAACACGATCACCTCCTGCGTCCCGGCGCTCTTCAAGCGCTTGACGACCTGAAAGGCAGCGTCAGCGCATTCCGAGAAGTCGGTCGGATGCAACACCCGGCTGAACATCTGTTCGCACGCGAGCCGACATTCGACGTGCCCCAGGTTGCGGACGACCTCTGCCTTCTGAATCAGCACCGGCACTGACGCACGCCGCGCCACTTCATGAGCCACGCTTCCCAACAGCAATTCCTGTCCCAGGGTTTTTCCCTGCGCGCCGATAACGATCAGGTTGACCTGTTCCTCCTCCGCCACCCGCAGGATTTCGGTTGCCGGGGAACCATACTCCACACGGGTGAGAACCCGCAGGCCCTGGCCTTCCAGCGCCATGCGCGCCAGGTTGAGCCTTTCCCGTACTGTCCACTGCACAAACCTAAACTCTTCCCGGTTGACAGTATCAGGCATGGGCACCTGGCTTTCGCTGATGACGCTTGCCAGGACAACCACGCGCAGCCCCGCCGATTTCAGGTCCGACAGACAGGTAAAGACGGTGTTGGCGTAGACCGAGAAGTCGGTCGGGAAGAGCGCTTTTGCGAACATGGCAGCCTCCTCCCTCGTCATTGCCAGGAGTAGATAACAACCCGGCAACAGACAATCACTCGCCGACGTTTCAATTGTATTACCCCATCGTTATCCGCAGGAGCGGATACCCCCGTCTTTGCCCTGGTGAAACGCTGCGACCGTTATCAGGCGGAATGCTCGGATTCTTCCCGGCGGGCATAGAACTGGGCATACGCCTCACGGAGTGCGATTGCATAGTCGGCCTCGATAGCAGCGCGCCTGGGGATGTAGTTGAACTTCCGCGCCATATCAACCAACTCGGCGTCTGTCGTCTCCTCTGGTAGCCGGCCCAGGGCGTACAACTGCTGGAACACGTTCTCCAGGCCTACCACGCCGATCGCGGCATTGCCCGCGCCGATCTTGAGATAGGTAATCCCCTCGGCGCGTGGAAGGCAACAAGCCCCACTTCCACCCGGTGTGTTGCTCATCGATGCCTCCTTATGATGTGCTGGTCAACTACAGATGTTTTCCTTTTCGCTCCCACAGCCACTCGTATTACGCCTCACTCGTGTGCAAGTTACCTCATTCGAGTCGGCGCGCCAGCAGGCGCAGGGCGAGCGCAAAAAACACGACCGCAAAGCCGGCCAGAATGACCAGATCGAGTGCGCCAACTGCTGGTGAGCTGCCCGATAGCGCCCCGCGCAGCGCTTCCACCGAGTAGGTCAGGGGAAGCGCGCGAGCGACGACCTGCAAAGCGGGCGGCATCGAAGCCAGCGGCACAAAAACGCCGCCCAGAAAGATCATCGGAAAGCGGACGAAGTTGGCGAGCGTCTGCGCCTCGAAAATCTCCCGCACCGCAACGGATACGAACGCACCCAGCGAGGCGAAGGCTGCGGTCGAGAGCAGCAAGGCCAGCATCAGCAAGAGCCAGTTGATGCCGCCTGCGCCAAAGAGGATGATCGCCATAACCAGCACCGCGAGCGTCACCGTCAGGCCGAACACGATCCCTCCCAGCAGCTTCCCGGCCAGCAACGCCGGCAGGCTCACTGGCGCCAGCAGCAGCCGCTCCAGCGAACCGTTACGCCGCTCGAAGACGATCACAATCGCTTCCATCGAACTGGTGCCGAAGAGCGCGGTCAGGCCCAGCAACCCCGGCACAAGCTCACGGGTGTCGCCTGGATTGCGGATGGCGAACGCGAGAACGAAAGCGAACGGGAACATGATCCCCCAACTGAGGTTGGGCGGCTTGAAATAGTAAGCGCGCAGGTCCTTCAGCCCGATGTAGAACATCCCCCGCAAGTCATCCGCCCGCATTCCCCGATCCCTTTCTCTCCTTCTCGACCAGCATCGTCTCCGCGCTCAAGCCGGTCAGCGTGACGAACACGTCCTCCAGCGTCGGATGGACCGTGTTGATCGCCTGCACGCGCAGCCCATCGTTCTCAGCCTGGGCAAGCGCCGCGCGCACTGCCGTCGCCGTGTCATCCTGGCTCTCTATGCGCCTGGTCTCGACATGGCCGTTCGCATCAGCGAGGGTGAGTTCGACCACAGCCGTGTCCTGCGCGGCGGCCCTTAACCTGCTTACGGTATCGAGCGCAACTATGCGCCCGTTGACAATAATGGCAACGCGATCACACAGGCGCTCCGCTTCCTCCAGGTAATGGGTGGTGAGAAAGATGGTGACGCCCTCGTCGCGCAACCCGGCAACAGTCCGCCGCAGGCTGCGCGCGCTCATCACGTCCAGACCAGTGGTCGGTTCATCCAGGAAGATCAATTGTGGATGATGGGCGAGCGCGGCGGCGATGGTCAACGCCCGCTTCATCCCACGCGAGAGCTTGCCGAACGGCGCATCGCGCTTCTCGCTCAGGCGGAATCGATCCAGCAACGCCTCAGCCCGTGTTGCCCGCTCGCGGCGCGGAACCCCGTACAGCTGCATGGCAAAGATCAGGTTATCGAAGGCTGTGAGTTCATCGTACAGGTTGGAGGATTCCGGCACGACGCCGATGCATTTCTTGATCCGCGTCACGTCCCTGGCAAGATCATAGCCTAACACCTCGGCGCCGCCTGAAGTGGGGCGGGTCAGTCCGGTCAACATACGAATCGTCGTGGTCTTGCCCGCCCCGTTGGGTCCGAGAAAGCCGAAGATTTCCCCTCTGCATACGGTGAAGTCAATGCCGTCAACCGCGCGCAGAGGTGGCTTCCCTTTGCCTGTCTGGTAGATTTTCGTCAGCCGCGAGACTTCAACCGCGTTCATGATGAGATACTCGCCTGCATAAAGTCAAGGTCAGGCAGACGCACGGCGGCCCGCACAAAGTGCTCCGTTCCCAGGGACAACCGCTGTTTTTCATCGGACATCCGCGTGACCGGCGAAGCGCTCAACTGGGTCGCGTGGCAATGGACCGCCGCCAGTTTTGCCTCCCAAACGGGCGAGACATCCACCGTCAATGACCGAGCCAGGCGCGAGGATCACGCGCCGGGCGAAGACATGCGACACAACGCCACTCTGACCCAAGACGCGCAGGGTGTCGGGGGCGGCGAGGCAGGCTTCGCCGCGCACGAGCGTCACCCGGCGTTCCCTGAGAAGCTGCTCCACGCCGGCGACGAGCGCGTCAACGTTGGCCTGTTTGTAATCCATCATGGCCGGCAGGTCAGGCGCGGCGCTGGGAATGGAGAGGCCGAACTCGGCGGCGCGCTTCGCCTTCAGGAGCGGCTCTGTCGCCGTCGTCAGCGCTTTGGTCGGAATATAACCGATGTTCAGGCACGTCCCGCCCACGCGATTTTTCTCCACCAGGGCGACTCGCGCGCCGAGCTGTGCAGCGCGCAACGCGGCCACGTAGCCCCCCGGCCCACCGCCCAGAACGGCGAGAGCGTATGGCGCGATCGGTTCTTCGCTCATGATTTTCATCTCACGGTCTGCGCCAGGAGGACAGGGGGCCGGCGCCCCCTGTCCCGGCAGCAGTCTGATTAAGGTTTATATCATTGTGGAGCCGCCACCTCATGAGCGGGCGCGGGTACGGTCGGATCACCCCGAAAGACCTTGCGCCCCAGCCACAGCGCCACGTACACCAGCCCGATCAATACCGGCACTTCGATCAGCGGGCCGACCACGGTCGCTAGCGCCTGCCCAGACGCGATGCCGAATGCACCTACCGCCACCGCAATCGCCAGCTCGAAGTTGTTGCTCGCCGCCGTGAACGAGAGCGTCGCCGACTCGCTGTAGTGGAAGCCCAGGCGCTTCGACAGGAAGAAGCTGAGCGCGAACATCAGCACGAAGTAAGCC
>DAOTXU010000139.1:0-9076 GCA_034435135.1 Anaerolineae bacterium
GGAGCGGCCCGGCATGGCGGACGCGCCTCGCTACAAGGACACCTACAACAAGTCTCACGCGCTGGTGATTGGCATCGATGACTACCCCGCGTCGCTGCCGCCGCTACGGGCAGCGGTGCATGGCGCGGAGTCGGTCGCCCGGCTGCTGCGCGAAAGCCTGGGCTTCGACGTGACTCTGCTCCGCAACGCTGAGGCGACGCGCGAGGCTATCGAGGGACATATCTGGGGCCTTAAGAATACCCACCCCGATGACCGCGTGTTGATCTACTTCGCCGGGCACGGCATCACCGACACGACCGTGACCGGCGACAAAGTGGGGTTTCTCGTCCCTTACGGCGTTGAGGCCGGCGCCTATGCGCGCGCCATCGAGATGGATTACCTGGTTGACCGGAGCAAGTACATCCCGGCCAAGCATATCCTGTTCGTGCTCGATGCGTGCTTCAGCGGGCTGGCGCTGACCACGCGCAGCGGCAAAGGCGAACACCTGCTGAAAGACCTGATGACGCGCCGCACCGTGCAGGCCATCGCCGCCGGGCAGGAAGACCAGGAAGTCGTTGACGGCGGGCCAGGCGGCTGCTCCGTGTTTACCGGCCTGCTCCTGGAGCGGCTGGAGCAGCGCGGCGGCCTGCTGACCGGCATGGAACTCGGCCTGTACCTGCAACGCCAGGTGGCGTCGCAAACGCGGAAGCGCCAGACGCCGCACTATGGCAGCCTGCTCGGCAGCCGGGGCGGTGACTTCGTGTTCTGGGCCGAGGAGACGGTCGTCGAACTGCCCGCCGACCTGCGCGCCGCTATCGAAAGCCCATACGCAGGCATACGGCACGGCGCGGTCGTCGAGTCGGAGCGGCTGCTCAAAGGGAGCAACCCCGACCTGGCCCGACGCGCGCGCGAAGCGCTGACCCGCCTCGCCGACGACGACAGCCGCATGGTCTCCGAGGCGGCGCGCAGAGCGTTAGGTGAAGCGCCGCAACCGCCGCCGGTTGTGGAAGTCGTGACCCCGCCCAAGCCCGCGCAACCACCCAAGCCCCGCACACGCCGCCCGCTTGAGCCGAAGTGGGTGGAGGTCCCCGCCGGGCCGTTCCTGATGGGCAGCGACAAGAAGAAAGACCCGCTGGCTATTGACGATGAGTTACCCCAGCACGAGGTCAACATTCCCTACGCCTACCGCATCGGTAAGTACCCGGTGACCAACGCCGAGTTCTTGATGTTCGTGGAGGCCATGCGGCGCAAATGGCAACCACGAGAGGACCTATCCAAAAAGATGAATCACCCGGTGGTGTGGGTAAGTTGGTTCGACGCGATGGCGTACTGCCGGTGGCTGAGCGAGCAACTGGGTTACACCGTGCGCCTGCCGACCGAGGCGGAGTGGGAAAAGGCGGCGCGTGGGACCGATGGCTGGATTTATCCGTGGGGGGACACGTTCGATAAGGACAGGTGCAACTCAGCGAAGTCCGGCATTGGCGACACGACGCCGGTGGGGAAATACTCGCCGGCCGGCGACAGCCCCTACGGTTGCGCGGATATGGCCGGCAACGTGTGGGAGTGGTGCCTGTCAGAGTTCCGGGGCTATCCTTACGATCCTGATGATGGACGCGATGCTATTAACGGTGATAATACTATACCCCGTGTGTTGCGGGGCGGCGCGTTCCTCAGCAGTGAGCGGCTCGTGCGCTGCGCCTGCCGCGTCAGGTACTACCCGGGCTTCGTTGACGGGAGCCGCGGGTTTCGGGTGTGCGCCCCCATTGGATCGCCGCTCTGAAACTCTGAACTCTGTCCCTCTGACCTCTGACTCCGGCGCGCCGCGAACGCGGCACGCGAATCGGTTTTTTGGATTTTGGGGTAGCTCCACAGAATAGCGTGGTCATGGGAGAGCGCCCTCGCGCGACCTGGGCAGGTGGCTCAAGTCCCCTGTCCTCGCCCACGGATGGCGGCGACTCGGCTTCGATACGGGGTGTTATCACCCCCTTGCAGGCGCTCCACGCTATGCTGTGATCCATATTTGTTCACCTTATGGCTCCCGCGACTGAAGTCGCGGGCGAATTCATGATTCTGACGGCGCTATTAGGCGGCTAACCGCCGACCAAAGTCGGCGGGTTGCTATCCGAAAAACCGTCTCAAGCAATCTGGGGTGGTCTCCCTTTAAAGTGTTGATGGTTTTTCAGAACGCTTGACCTCACCCCCTGCTGCGCGAAGCGCGGCTTCCCCCTCTCCATTAATGGCGAGGGGGGTCAGGGGGGTGAGGTAAGACAAGCGCAAACATTTTCAGGCCTCGCAAAGCCTGACTGGATCCGTATCAACACCCAAGCGGGAGGCCACCTGAAAGTCGCTTCCCGAAAGCATGTCAGCGCAGAAGGCCCGTGGCTAGCCACTGGACACTGAACGTATGTTCGAGAAAAAGGCTCTTGTATTCTCTTACCTCACCCCCTCTCCCTTCGGGCAGTCCCCCTCTCCAAAAATGGAGAGGGGGACTTCAGACGCTGAACAGGACCGACTCCCCCTCTCTGCGTGCGGAGAGGGGGACGGGGGCTATAGTCCGGCGAAGCCGGGGTGAGGTAAAACCATCGAACAACTGTCCGATGTCCGGTAGCTAGGCCCCGTGGAGGCAACTCGGAAGCTATCGCAGGATGAAAAGAAGCGGATATAATCGCTATTCCTGATCTACCGCCGCAGACTTCCAACGTGAAGAGGGAGGCAGAGTTGATCGATAAAATCAACCTCGCTGCGAAACTGAGCTTGTTCCAGGAACACTGGAGTCCTAAGATCGTCGGCGAACTGAATGCCTCTTACGTAAAGGTCGCCAAGCTCAAGGGCGAGTTTATCTGGCACCACCACGAGAACGAGGATGAGTTGTTCCTGGTGGTCAAGGGCCGGCTGCTCATCAAGTTTCGTGACCGTGACCTCTGGCTGGAGCCGGGCGAGTTCGTTATTATCCCGCGCGGCGTCGAGCACATGCCCGTCGCCGAGGAAGAGGTGCACATCGTGTTGATCGAACCAAAGTCAACGGTCAACACGGGCAACGTGCAGAGCGAGCGCACCGTCGGCGACCAGTGGATTTGACCTCTGAGGGCTTTGGACTGGGAGCTGAAGCCTCCTGTGTCCTTCGTGGGGGATAATATGCCGACACCTGAACAGGAAGCGCGCCGTATCTTCGGCGAGCGCGCCGCGTTTTATACCACGAGCGCCTGCCACAAGGACCCCGACGTGTTGGCGCGCGTCGTTGAACTGGCCGCGCCGCAGCCGGATATGCTGGCGCTGGACGTGGCGACCGGTGCGGGGCACACGGCCTTCGCGCTCGCGCCGCATGTGAGGGCGGTGGTGGCGACCGACATCACGCCGGCGATGCTGGCCGAGGCGGGGCGGTTAGGGCACGAGCGCGACATTGACAATGTGCGCTTCTGCCTGGCCGATGTGCACAGCCTGCCGTTTGGAGACGAGTCCTTTCGTGTAGTCGTATCGAGGCGCGCGCCACACCATTTTTCCGACATCATGCGCGCGCTGCGCGAGATGCGGCGCACCCTTGCGCCCGGCGGGCGGCTTGTGATCGACGACCGGAGCGTGCCCGACGCCAGCGAAGACGCTGTCAGCGATTCTGTTGACGCCTGCATGAACGAACTGGACCGCCTGCACGACGAGTCGCACGTGCGCCAGTACCGGCCCAGCGCGTGGCGCGCGCTGCTGGAAGCCGCCGGCTTCGTGGTCGAAGCTGTAGAACCGTACACCAGGCACCGCCCGCTCTCCTCGCTGACCGAAGGCGTCGCGCCGGAGAACGTGGCGCAGATACACGCCATCCTTGAGGGGTTGGACACGAAGCAGCGCGAGGCGTTCAACCTGGCGGAGAAGGATGGGGAGCTTTACCTCAATCACTGGTATGTCACCATCGCTGCCCGGAGGGACTCATGAGGCGCAAGATTGTTCTCATCATCCTGGACGGCTGCCGGCCTGACGGTCTGGCGCAAGCCGACACGCCGAACATCGACGCCCTGTGCAGGGCCGGCGCGTACACCTGGACAGCGCAGTCGGTGAGGCCGAGCATCAGCCTGCCGACGCACATGTCCATGTTCAGGGGCGTCCCGCCGGAGAAGCACGGCGTCACCGATAACGTCTCTACGCCTTCGGCGGCGTTGTATCCCAGCGTGGTCGATGTCGCACGCAAGGCGGGGCGGCACACGGCCATGTTCTACGACTGGGAGGTGTTGCGCGACCTGAACGCGCCCGGCAGCCTGAACCTGAGCTACTATCGCGCGTACCGGCATGGCGCGGGCGAGGCGACCGGCGCGGTGGTGACGGACATGGCCGCCGCGTATCTCGCCGCCGAACAGCCGGACCTGTGCGTGATCTACATGGGCAACATCGACGAGATCGGCCATAAGTACGGCTGGATGTCGCCGCAATACCTGGAAGCAATTGCCCAGGGCGACCGGGCGGTGGGGAAGGTCCTCGCCGCGCTGGACGGGGGCGGCGTGCGCGACCAGTACGCGCTGCTGATCCAGGCCGATCACGGCGGGCACGAGCGCGATCACGCCGCCGGCCTGCCGGAAGACCTGACCATCCCCTGGATTCTCAGCGGCCCCGGCGTGAAGCAGAACCACCGCATTCAGACGCCGGTCAGGATTTACGATACAGCCCCGACGATTGCCCACTTGCTTGACCTGCCGCGCCCTGACCTTTGGGAAGGGCAGCCGATCCACGATGCGCTGGCGTAACCCGCGCTGGGAGCCGACCTCGGCGAACGCGGCCCTGTGGCTGTTGGGGCTGGGCATGGCGGTGTCGCTGTTGGGCGACACCACGCTTTACGTGGCGTTGCCGACGCGGACGGCGCAGGCCGGCATCTTGCTAAGTGACGTTGGCTTGATGCTGTCCGCCAACCGCGCGGTGCGCATCTTCCTCAACAGCCCCTACGGCCTCCTGATCGAGCGCTCGCCCCGCCGCCGCGTGCTGGTGGTCTCGCTGTTTCTCGGCGCGCTGGTCACGTGGCTTTACAGCGCGCCCGGCTTCTGGCCTTTGTTGGCCGGGCGGGTGCTGTGGGGTGTGGCGTGGGCGGGCATCTGGCTGGGCGGCAACGCCGCCGTGCTCGATGTTTCCGACGATGCCAACCGGGGACGGTTGGTGGGCCGTTTTCAGATGTGGTCGTTCATCGGCATGGGGGGCAGCGCGCTGCTGGGCGGCGTGCTCACCGACTGGCTTGGTTACAGCCGCGCCTTTGTTGTGTTCGCGCTCGCCAACCTGCTCATGGGCGTCGCCTGGTGGCTGTTCCTCCCGGAGACGCGCCGCGACAGCCCTGCTGTATCCCGGCAGGATGCGGCCTCCCACGAAACGTTACCCGCGCTCTCACCAATGGACGCGCAAGGCAGAGCGCCGCTGATCGCGGCGACGTTCTTGTTGGGCCTAAACTGGCTTATCTTCTTAGGGATCATCGGAGCGGTGCTCTCCTTGCTGCTGCAACAGCGCGTCGGCAATGAGGTTTTTCTTGCCGGAATCGTCATCCCGCTGGCGAGCCTGACCGGCGCGCTCGCCGCCGCCAACCATCTGCTGAGCCTGCTGGCGTCGCCGCTGGCGGGCTGGCTGTCGGACCGGCGCGGCAACCGCTGGGGATTGGTGGTGCTCGCGCTGGTGGTGGGCATCGCCGCCCTATTGATGGCGGCTGAAGGCGGGGGGTTCGTGGTGGTGATCGGGTTGTTGCTGAGCGCCGTGGCAATGGGCGTGCTTCAGACGCAAGTGATGACGCTTGCTGGTGATCACAGCGGCGCGAACCGCCAGGGGCGAGTGCTGGGCGTGCTCACCACCGTAGGCGACCTGGGTGCCGCCGCCGGGCCAATGCTGGCGTTTGCGCTCTTGCCGCTCGTCGATCTGCGCGGCGTGTTTCTGATCGCGGCGACGCTGCTGACCGCGATGTTGCCCTGGACGCTGTGGCTTGCCCGGCGCGAATTCCAAGTGACGCGAATGCGCGCCGCGCCGCCCGCCAGCGCGAGGTGATTGGAGTGCCAACGAGCACGGAGAGAGGAGTTCGCCAATGCATCAAATCCCGACGTTCGTCGATGTCCTCGCCGCGTACCGGCGCATCCGCCCATACCTGGCGCGCACGCCGCTGTACAGCTACCCCGCGCTCAACGAGCTGATCGGGACGGAAGTCTACATCAAGCACGAGAACTACCAGCCCATCGGCGCGTTCAAAGTGCGCGGCGGGATCAACCTGGTTGCGCAGCTCAGCGCGGAGGAGCGCGAGTGTGGGCTGATCGCCGCGTCTACCGGCAATCACGGGCAGTCGGTGGCGTATGCCGGGCGGCTGTTCGGCGTCAAGGTGCGGATCGTCGTGCCGGAGGGCGCGAACCCCGGCAAGGTGGCGGCGATGCAGGGCATGGGCGCGGAAGTGATCGTTCACGGCGCGCGCTTCGACGCGGCGCGGTTGCATTGCGAGGCGCTGGCGCGCGCGCACGGCTACCGCTACGTCCACTCCGGCGATGAGCCGCACCTGATCGCGGGCGTGGGCACCGAGGCGTTGGAGATGCTGGAAGACCAGCCAGAGCTTGATGTAATCCTCGTGCCGGTGGGCGGCGGCAGCGGCGCGGCGGGATGTTGCATCGCCGCGCACGCCATGAAGCCTGCGATCCAGGTGATCGGCGTGCAGTCAGCGGAGTCGCCGGCGGCGTATGAATCGTGGCGCGCGAAGCGCATGACCGAAGCGCCCAACCGCACCTTCGCCGAGGGGCTGGCGACGGGCACGGCCTTCGCGCTGCCGCAGGCGATCCTGTGGGAGCAGCTTGACGACTTTGCCCTCGTTCCCGACGCGGAGATCATGCAGGCGATGGTCTGGATGATCGAGCGCGCGCACACGCTCGCGGAAGGGGCCGGCGCCGCGCCGCTCGCGGCGGCCTACGCGCTGCGCGACCGGCTGCGCGGCAAGAAGGTCGGGCTGGTGTGTTCGGGCGGGAACACGTCCGTGGCGCAGTTGCGGCAGGCGCTCGACGCGCATCCCAAAGAAGGACAGGGGGCTTAAGCCCCCTGTCCGTTGAGTTAACAAGAACTCAGGCGGCTTAATCCACCGTCTTCGGATCGAAGGCGTCGCGGATGCCGTCGCCGATGACGTACAGGCACAGCACCGTGATCGTAATCAGCAGCCCCGGCCAGATGACCAGGTGCGGGCCTTTGGTGAAGAAGGTCTGCGCGTTGGTGAGCATGTTGCCCCACGTCGGCGTGGGCGGCTTGACGCCCAGCCCCAGGAAGCTCAGCCCCGACTCGACCAGGATGAGCACGCCGATGTCAATCGCCAGCGTGATGACGACAATCGAAAACAGGTTGGGGAAGATGTGCGCAAACATGATGCGCCAGTCCGAGCAGCCGATGGCGCGCGCGCTGATGATATACTCCCGCTCGCGTTGCGAGAGCGTTTCGCCGCGCACCAGGCGCATGGTGCCGGTCCAACCCAACAACCCCAGCACCAGCACGAGCGTGGTCGGCCCCGGCGAGAGCACCGCCGAGACGATCAGCAGCAGGAAGAGGGATGGTATCGAGTTGAGAGTGGTAATCAGCCAGTTCACGCTGTCATCGATGATGCCGCCATAGAAGCCGGTAATCACGCCCAGCGTCACGCCGATCACCAGCGAGAGGATCGCAGCGGTGACGGCGATCCCCAGCGACACGCGCCCGGCGTGCAGCAGGCGCGCCAGGTGGTCACGCCCCAGATCATCGGTGCCCAGGATGTGCCCTGCTGTGCCGGGTGTCAGGAAGGCGTCGTAAGGATTGACGCGGTTTTCATCCACCTGTAAGATGTTTTGGGTAATGAAGGGCGCGAACACGGACAGCAATGTGAGGGTGCCGAGGACGCTTGCCGCAATCAACGTCAGGCGGTCGCGGCGGAGGCGGCGCAGCGCCAACTGGTAGAGCGACTGACCGACTTCTTCGCGGCGTGTTGGAGAAAGCTGCGCAACCGAGGCCTGTGCTTGTGTTGCCATAGCCCGTCCCCGCTTAAGTAAAGCGTATGCGCGGATCAACCGCTGCATACAGAATATCAGAGAGAATGTAACCCAAAATCGTCGCAAATGAAGAAATGATGACGACGGTCATGACAACCGGATAGTCTTGTGCCACGACCGCATTGACCGCCAGCCGGCCCATCCCCGGCCAGGAGAAAATCGTCTCCGTGATAGCCGCGCCGCTCAGCAGGCCGGTGATCGCCGGGCCGAGGAACGTCGCCAGCGGGATCAAAGCGTTGCGCGCGGCATGGGTGAAGTATACGGTGCGGTCGCGCAGCCCTTTGGCTTTCGCGGTGCGCACGTAATCGGTGCCGAGCACTTCGAGCGTGGAGGCGCGCAGGTAGCGCGAATATCCCGCAATGCCACCGGTAGCAAGCACAAAGGTCGGCAGGAGAAGGTATTCGAGGCGCTGATAAAGCGGCGGGCAACCGCCCAGCAACGTTTCCGGGCATCGACTGCCCATCGGCAGGAGTTTCAGGTACGAGCCGAATATCAATATCAAGATGAGGCCAAGCCAGAAGATCGGCACCGCGTTGAACACGACCGCCATCACGCGCGCAGCGTTGTCGAACCAGGTGCCACGCCTGACGGCGGAGATGATGCCGATGGGCACGCCGAGGAACAGACCGACAATCAAGGCAAACAGGCCCAGTTCCAGCGTAGCGGGGATGCGCTCGACAACAACATCGAGCGCCGGGCGGCGGAACGAGAACGAGTTCCCGAAGTCGCCGCGCAGGATGCCCTTGCGATGCCCCGGCTCGTCGAGCGTGCCGTCGCCGTCGATGTCGCGCCACATCCAGTCATCGCCGACGAGCCAGCGGATGTATTGCAGCGGCCAGGGGTCGTTCACGCCCAGCCGGTTCGCCATCGCAATCCGCTGTTGCGGCGTGATCCGGGGGTCGAAAGCGAGCGCGGCGGTCGGGCCGCCGGGCGCGGCGGTCATCAACAAATAGGAAAGAAGCGTGATGCCGAACAGAATCGGGATTGCCTGAATCAGACGGCGGATGATATATCGGGTCATGGCGTGCCTGCTTTCATTTCCCCTCACCCCTCTCCCTTCAAGGGCGGACACCTCACCCCCCGTCTCCCTCTCCACAGGGTGGAGA
>DAOTXU010000140.1:0-29421 GCA_034435135.1 Anaerolineae bacterium
CATCCGGTTTACGTGTCCTTTCTGTAGAACAGAAGTGATTCAAGCTTTTGAGCCAACGACCGCGGTGCGTGTGGCGCTTGTCGTGTTGGCGGACACCTCACCCCCGTCCCCCTCTCCCGGCTACGCCGGACTAAAGCCGCAAGCGGAGAGGGGGTGTCGAGCCGCAGGCGAGACGGGGGTGAGGTAGAGAAAGGCCTTAGCACGGCCAGCTGTTGGCGTAAGTTTGAATCAGTTCACAGTCTATTCATGTTCACAGCCAATCGTCGGCGTCTGCCTGCTCCGCGAAGGCCACCCCCTCGATGAACCCACGCGCGCGGTCGGTGTGCGGGTAGCGCGCCAGGTATTCCCAAAAGGCCGGGCTGTGGTTGGGGTGCAGCCGGTGCGCCAGTTCGTGCGCGATGACGTAATCGACCACGTAGTCCGGCCAATAGCGAATCTGCTCACTGATGCGGATGTCGCCATCGGTCGAGCCGCCGCTGGTGCAACTGCCGAGCCGCTTCTGCATGTTGCTCACCCAGCGGATGGAATGCCAGTTTAGATTCCCGTCGAAGTACTGGCGGTTGATCTCCTGCGCGCGCTGGTCGAGGTCGGCGTCGTTCTGGCACATGGCGCGCCGCCGCTGTTTGACCACTTTGGGGATGATCTCGTCCAGTAGCGCGTCGATTTGCGCCTTGCCGAGGTGGGCCGGCGCGCGCACCACCAGCCGCTCGCCGTACAGCGTCCAGCGCGCCGTTTTGCGCAGTCGGCGGTCGCGTTGAACTTCGACCGTGAACGTGACCTCGCCATCGTGGATCGACCGCTCGGCGATAATCGGCGCTGCGTCCGCAGGGGATGCGCCTTTCCGGCGTGAACGCCGGGTCCGCCGAGGAGAGCGATTTGTGTCCCTGCTCATTAATTTTTCCTGAATTTTGTCTCGCACGTCCTCAATTCCACTGCCTGGGACAATGATACCGCTTGTCCTGCGGGGCTGAATTGACTAAACTAAAACATAGTCGTAAGGAACAAAGGGATTATATCAGCGACGCAATCCCTTGTCAGACGCGCGGGCCGATGCTATAATGCCCTATACTCAGGGCGCGTAGCTCAGTCGGCCAGAGCGCACGGTTCACATCCGTGAAGTCAGGGGTTCAAGTCCCTTCGCGCCCACTGGGTAGAGTGCCATGCCACGGTGGGACTGACCGTGGCATGGCTCTTTTGGCGGCAGATCGTGAGTAATCGTCCACAACCCGTCATCCCGCAGATTGATCGCCTGCTCACCCTGTTGCGCTGGCTGTTGCTGCTCGGCGTGCTGGCCTATGCCGCGCTGGCGCTGCGTTATATTGAAGACCCGCGCGTGAACGACCACCTCGACGCCTACATGCCGAACGTGCTCGCCGGCGGCTTGATTTACAACCTCCTGGCGACCGTCGTTTTTTGGGTGTGGCCGGCGCAGTCGAACCGCTATCTCAGCGCGGCGACGCTCGCCCTCGATGTAGGACTGGTCGGGCTATTGTACTGGGCGTCGGCGGGCAACGTGTTGCTTATGGTCAGCGTGGGCGTGTTCCCGGTGCTGGTGGCCTGGTTGCGCTATGGCTGGCCGACGGGCGTCCTGGTCACTTCCGCCTGTGCGCTGATTGAAGGCGTTCTCTTCCTCGTAACGCCCAGGGATGACCCTGACAACCTGGCGGTCATCGGCGCGATCTTCCTGGGCCTTATCGGCCTGATGTCCGGCGTCTTGCACCGGCGGCTGCTCAGCGGCGGCGACCGACCGCGCAGCGACCCGGAAGTGGAGGCGCAACTGCTCCGGGCCGCCCGCGAGCGCACGCGCGCCATCTATGAGATGGCCTCCACCCTCAATGCCACCCTGGAGTACGGCAAGGTCCTGGAGGCGGCCCTGGAGATGGGCGCGTTGGGCCTGCGCGATGCCGGGCCGGACCCGGAGATGCGGCTGATAAGCTGCGTGCTGCTCTTCCGCGAGGACTCGCTCTACGTCGCCACTTCGCGCCGCCTGACGCGCTCGGATCAGAACGTGGTCATTGAGGGTAAGCGCGGCGTGGTGGGGATGGCGCTCAAGCAGGCGGAGCCGGTCTTTGCCGCCGACCCCCATCACGACCCCGAACTGCGGTACTTTGCGGCTTTCCAGGAGTGCAGATCGCTGGTGGTGATCCCCTTGCGCGCCGGTTTCGACAACTACGGCGTATTGGTCTTCGGCGCGGAAGAGCGGGACGCCTTCGACGAAGAGGCGGTGGAACTGCTCAGCGCCATCGGCACGCAGGCGACCATTGCGCTCAAGAACGCCTCGCTTTATGGCAGCATCATGCAAGAGAAGGAGCGCATCGTCGAAGTCGAGGAGGAGGCGCGCAAGAAGCTGGCGCGCGACCTGCACGACGGTCCCACGCAAAGCGTGGCCGCCATCGCCATGCGCGTCAATTTCACGCGCCGCCTGCTGGAACGCGAACCCGCGCAGGTCCCCGACGAACTGTGGAAAGTCGAAGAACTGGCGCGCAAGACCACCAAAGAGATTCGCCACCTGCTTTTCACCTTGCGCCCGCTGGTGCTGGAGTCGCAGGGGTTGGTCGCCGCGCTCGAACAACTGGCCGAGAAGATGAAAGACACGCACGACCAGAACGTCATCGTGCAGGTCAAACCCGGCTGTGAAGAGATGCTGGACACCCACGCTCAGGGCGTGATCTTCTACATCGTCGAGGAGGCGGTCAACAACGCGCGCAAGCACGCCCAGGCCGAGCATGTCTGGGTGCGCCTTTACACACACAACTCCTACATGGTGGTGGAAGTGCAGGACGACGGCGTCGGGTTCGACATCGAGGCGACCAAAGCCAGCTATGAAAAGCGCGGCAGCCAGAGCCTCGGCTTGATTAACATGCTAGAGCGGGCCGAACTCATCGAGGGCCAGTTGCACATGGAAAGCGCCCCAGGCAAGGGCACCACGATCAGGGCGCTGATCCCGCTCGACTCAAGCCATGTCAGCCGCGGCGGCGCCAACGGCCCAAACGGCAAAGGCTGACTGGTGCGGCTGACCCACCCTGCAAGCGCTTAACACCTCGCAGACCCCGTGCGCGATTCGCCCGGTCGTATTACAATCGACCCCTCAGACCAGACAACCATATCTTGCCGCAAGCTGCTCTCGATCTTGAACGGTTCTGAGAAAGGTAAATACCGCATGGACCTTAACGGCGTGTGGAAACTGCAAGATTTCGCTCCCGGCGAAGGATTGGCCGCCGGCGCGCATCGCCCCGATTGCCCTGACGACGCCTGGATACCGGTGAACGTGCCCGGCGATGTGCACACCGCGCTCATCGCAGCGAGTCGCATCGAAGACCCGTTTGTCGGCACGAACGAGTCCGCGTGCGCCTGGGTGGAAGACCGCGAGTGGTGGTATCGCCGCACGTTTACTCCAGAAAGCGTAGACGGGAACCTGCGCCTGGTGTTCCATGGCCTCGATACCTTCGCGCGCATGTATCTCAACGGCGAGTCGCTCGGCGAGCACGCCAACATGTTCCGCGAGGCGGTCTTTGACGTGACCGGCAAGGTCCGCCCCGGCGAACCGAACACCCTGGCCGTGTGCTTCGACCCGCCGCTTCAGCGCGTGGCCAGCCTGGAGATGCCGCCGGGGATGTGGGGGCGCAACCAGGAGCGCGTGCTGATGCGCAAGGCGCAGTTCGGCTACGGCTGGGACTGGGGGCCGCGCCTGCCGACGGTGGGAATCTGGCGCGAGGTGGAACTGCAAAGTCACCAGCGCGCGCGCCTGGAAGCGGTGCACTTCCAGACCGAGATTCTGGAGCCGGAGTGGGCGCAGGTCGCGGTGGCGGTGGACGTAGCGCGCCTGGCGGCGGACGCGGAGCCGCTGACCGTCCGTGCGACGCTGAGCCGGGTGACGCGCTCCTCCGAGACGCGGTCCATCTATTATGAGGCGACGACCCTGACCGGCGCGCGCGGCAAGGTGCGGCTGAGCATCGACAAGCCCGCGCCCTGGTGGACGCACGACCTGGGCGAGCCGGCGCTCTATGACCTGATCGTCTACCTGGAAAGTAAGGATGGCCTGCACCTGGACACGTACCGGGCGCGCGTGGGGATTCGCACGATTGCGCTCGACCAGTCGCCCGACACGGACGAGCCAGGGACGCGCTTCTTCCGGTTTGTGCTCAACGGCGTGCCGATCTTCGCCAAAGGCGCGGACTGGATTCCGGCGCATTCGTTCGTCGGCGCGGTGGACGAGGCGCGCTACCGCCTGATGCTGGAACGGACGCGCGACGCCAACATGAACATGCTGCGCGTGTGGGGCGGGGGCGTCTACGAAAAGCCGGAGTTTTACCGCCTCTGCGACGAATTGGGCATCCTGATCTGGCAGGATTTCATGTTCGCCTGCGCCCCTTACCCCGAAGACGACGCCTTCGCCGCCGAGGTCGAAGCCGAGACGCGCGCGGTGGTGCGGCGGCTGCGCAACCATCCGTGCATCGCGCTGTGGTGCGGCAACAACGAGAACCAGTGGATCGACGACCAGGTCTTCTGGGCGCAATACCCGGAGCGCGTGGTGCCCGGCGCGCGGTACTATGACGACATCATCCCGCGCGTGCTCGCCGAGATGGACCCCTCGCGCCCGTACTGGCCCGGCAGCCCCTACGGCGGCAACGACTTCAACAGCATGGACGACGGCGACCGGCACAACTGGTGCGTCTGGCATGGGCAGGGCGACAGCCGGCGCTTCGGCGAGCAGCCCACGCGCGACTTCTCGCCGGAGGGCGTGTCGTTCATGCGTTACGCCAACGACATGGGCCGCTTCATCAGCGAGTTCGGGATGCACGCCGCCCCGGTGCTGGAGACGCTGCGCCGCAACGTCCCCGCCGACGGGTTGGCCTACAACAGCGAGCAGATGCTCCACCGCAACAAGGACAACCCCAAGAACAAGGGCGACAACCTGATGCTCAGTTGCACCGGGCTGCCCAAAGACCTGGATGAGTACATCGACTTCTCGATGATCGCGCAGGCCGAGGGGCTGAAGTTCGGCGTCGAGCACTTCCGGCGGCGCAAGCCGCACTGCTCCGGCGCGCTGATCTGGCAACTCAACGATTGCTGGCCAGGGCTGAGCTGGAGCCTGGTGGACTATTATGGTTTTGGTAAGGCCGGATATTACTACGCGCGCCGCTTCTACGCGCCGGTCATCGCCTCGTTCCGCGCCGAGCCGGACGGCGGCGCATCGCTGTGGGTCGTCAACGACACGCTGCAGGCCTTTGCAGATACGGCGACGGTGAAGCTCGCCGCGTTCAACGGCAAGACGCTCTTTGAGGAGGCGGTGACCGTGAAGGTCGGCGCGAACCACTCGGCGCGGGTGTATACGCTTTCTCGTGAGCAGCTTGCCCAGGCGACGCCGGCCGGCTCCTACCTGAGCGTGACCTCGGCGGCGGGGAAGTTCCCCCAAAACCGGCACTTCTTCGTCGCCATCAAAGACCTGCAACGTCCCCAACCTACTCTGGATGTGAGCGTCAAAAAGATCGGCGCAGGCGACTACCGCGTCACGGTCGGGACGGATGTGTACGCTTTCTTCGTCAAGATCGAGACGCCCTACGAGCACACCCACTTCGAGGACAATTACTTCGATCTGGAACCCGGCGCGCGCCGCACGATCCGCGTGCGCAACGCCGCGCAGCCACTCACGGAGGCCGACATCAAGGTGTCGTGCCGCTGAGCCGGCCATGAGCAACAGACGCCGGTCCGAAAAGACGCCCTGGTTACTTCAGACAGCGGGCTTAAGCCCGCTGTCTGAAACTTTTCAGACGCGCGCCGCGCCGCGATGGGCGCTGGCGGTCGCGCTGCTGCTGCTCTTCTGGGCGAGCCGGCTGCCGGCGCTCGACCTCTTCCCGCTGCATATCGACGAGGGCGTGTATCTCACGCGGGCGGTGCAAGTGTGGAACCTGCACCCGTTCTGGGAGATCAGCGATGGGCGCATTATCAACCACTGGTTGATCGCGCTCTTCTATCCCCAGAACGCGCCGGTTTTCATCGCGCGCATCCCGACGGTCATGGTGGCATCCGTCGGGATGGCGGCGGGCTACGCGCTGGTGCGAGAGTTGTTCGGGACGCGCGCGGCGGCCCTGGCGGGGGTGTTATGGCTGGCGTCGCCGTACCTCTTCTTCTTCGAGCGTCAAGGGCTGTGCGACGCACAGCCGGGGGCGCTGGTGGTGGTTACCTTGTGGGCGAGCCTCAGGCTGGCGCGGCGCGGGCGCTATCGTGACGCCGTGCTCGTCGGCCTGGCGTTGTCGGCGGCGACGTTGTATAAGTTCTCGGCGGCCCCGTTCGCCGCGACGGTGCTGGTTGTCGTCCTCTCGGCGGGCAACATCCGGTGGCGGCGGCGGGCCGTCAACCTGGCGATCATCGGCGCGGTAGGGCTGGCGTGCTTCGCCGCGCCCTTGCTGTATCTCGCGTGGCGCGGCGGGAGCTTTGACATCGCCCTGGGGGTGCTCGGCGTCGATGCCGCGCGCGGGTCGTATGTGGGCCAGTTCTTGGGCAACCTGGAACTGCTCTGGTCGCAGCTCACCGGGTACAGGGCGGTCGGCTGGGCGGCGGCGCTGCTGGCGGGACTGGCGCTGTTGATCGGCGCGCGGTCTGATGGCGCCAGCCTTGCATACCAGTCGCTCCAGAGAGGGGGACCTCGTATCGCGTCGGCGACCTCCTGGGCCGGCGCGCGGCTCCTGCTGGCGGGCCTGTTGCCCTTTCTGGCGATTATGGTGCTGGGCAAGCAAATCTTCCCGCGCAACTTCGCGGTGGTTTTTCCGTTGGCGCTGGTCCTGGCCGGCGCGGGCCTGGGCGCGGCGGTCAACCGTGTGCGATCAAGACGCGCCCGGTGGGCGGCGACCGGCGCGCTGGTGACGGTACTGGCGGCTGAGTTGATGGCTTTCGCGCGCACGGCCTACAGCGATCCGGCGAACCTGCCGCTGCCGGCGCTGGTGCGGGACCATCATGTCACCAACTTCAGCGCCGGGTATGGATTGCGCGAGGCGGTGGGGGCCTTTCCCGAAACCATCCAGCCGCCCGACGCGCCGGTGGTGGCGAGCATGTACCCGGATAGCTGCCGCCGCGCGAACTTTTACGATACGCACGGGTTTAACATGCTTTGCACCGATGCGCCCGGCCTGGACGCGATCTACGCGGCGCTGTCAGAGCGCGGCCTGGCCTACGTGTTGGCCGAAGCGCCGCCGGTCGGCCTGGATGTAACCACGCTGGACATGCCCGCGACGCGCGTCGCCGGTTACCCGCGCCCTGGCGAGACGGAAACCACTGCATCGGTGGTCTTATGGCGGCTGGAGGCTGCGCCGGGCGATACCTCAGCACCGGAGTGATCTATGATCGGGACCATCCTCAACGCCGTCACCGTCGCCATCGGCAGCGCGCTGGGCCTGTTGATCGGCGGACGCTTGCCGGTGCGCATTCAGGAGTCGGTCGTGACCGGGCTGGGGCTGGTCACGCTGGTGGTCGGCATCGATAACGCCGGGCGCACCGGCAACATCATCATCCCGCTGCTGAGCATCGGCACGGGCGTGATCCTCGGCGAGTTGCTGGACCTCGACGGGCGGCTGAAGGCGTTCGGCGGGTGGCTGCAAGCGCGCTTCGGCGGGGGCGAGTCGGCGGCAGATCATCCCGCAGACGACCCGCGCGCGCGGTTCATCAACGGGTTCGTGACCGCCAGCCTGGTCTTTTGCGTCGGCCCGCTGACCTTCCTCGGCTCGATTCAGGACGGCATGATGGGCGATTATCAACTGCTGGCGATCAAGAGCGTGCTCGACGGGTTCGCGTCGCTGGCGTTCGCCTCGGCGATGGGGATCGGCGTGGCGTTCAGCATCCTCACGATCCTGGCCGTGCAGGGCGGGCTGGCGCTGGTCGGCGCGCTCGCGGGCAGCTTCATGACCGGGCCGATGATCGACGAGATGACGGCGACGGGCGGCCTGATCCTCATCGGCCTGTCGCTGGTGCTGCTGAACATCAAACAGCCGCGCATGGCGAACTTCCTGCCGGCGCTGGTCATCGCCCCGTTGATCGTGGCGGCGGGCGCGGCGCTGGGCATCGACCTCTACCCGCTGTGATGGCCTGCCCAGGGGCGAAAGTCAGAACCCCTCCAACTTGCTGAGGTCTGCGCGTCCAGCAGCCAGCGCGCCGATCCGTTGCAGCAGCGCCAGCCGGTTCCGGCGGATGGCCGGGTCTTCGTGCATCACCATCACGCCGCCCTCGGCGGCCGGCGCGAAGAAGCGCGTAATGGCCGGCGTCATCGGTGCGAACGCTTCCAGAAAAGCGCCCACGTTGCTGTTCGCGTCCAGTTTCGCCGCCGTCGCCTGATACGCGGCGTAAAGCTCGCCCTCTACCGGCTCAATGAACGCCTCCGGGACCAGGGCGTAGCGCTCGTGCCCGCGCGTGATGCGCACGCAACGCGCGTAGGCGTCCAGGGTCGGCGGCCAGTCCTCCCGCCCGGTCCACGCGGCAAGTTCGCTCACGCCGACAGCGGCGCGGTAAGGGTTGTGCGCCTGCTCCGCCAACACCGCCTCCACCACGTCGTGCGGCTGGCCCATCTCGCGCAGCGCCACGTGCAGCCGCCCGGCCACAAACTCGACGATCTGGTCGCGCACCGCCTCGCTCACCTCGACCAGTTGCACCGTCGCCGCCTCTTTGAGCGCCTCGCGCAGGTCCAGGTCGATCTTGTGGGCGAGCAAAATCTGCACCAGGCCCAGCGCCGCGCGCCGCAGGCCGAACGGGTCCGCCGAGGCGGTCGGCGCGAGGCCCACCGCAAACAGCCCCGCCAGGCTGTCGAGCCGATCCACAATGGCGACCGCCGCGCCGGCGGGCGTCTGGGGGAGGGCGTCGCCGGCGCTGCGCGGCAGGTAGCCCTCAAAGATGGCCTGCGCCACCGCTTCCGGCTCGCCGCTCAGGCGCGCATACTCGCGCCCCATGATGCCTTCCAGCGAGGTCATCTCGGTGACCATCTGCGTGGCCTGGTCCGCTTTGCTCAGGTGGGCGGCGCGCCTGGCGATTTCCAGATCGGCGGCGCTCAGGCCGAGCAACGGCCCGATGTGCGGCATGAGCCTCGCCACACGCGCGGATTTGTCCAGGTACGACCCCAGCTTCTCTTGAAAGGTCTTGGTCGCCAGGCGCGGCAGGAAGTCCTCCAGTCTGCGCTTGCGGTCCTCGCGGTAGAAGAAGTCTGCGTCGGCAAAGCGCGCCAGGATCACGTGCTCGTTGCCGGCGGTCACCTTATCCAGGTGCGCGTCATCGCCGTTGCGCGCCGCGATGAAGTAAGGCATCAGCCTGCCTTGCGCGTCCACCACCGGGAAGTAGCGCTGGTGCTTCTTCATCACCGCGATGAGCACCGCGTCCGGCAACTGGAGATACTTCTCGTCGAAGCAGCCGCGCAAGAGGGTCGGGCGCTCGACCAGGTTGGTCACTTCCGCGAGCAGCGCCGCGTCCTCCGGCACGCGCCCGTTGACCTCCGCCGCGAGCCGGGACGCTTCGTCCGCAATGCAGACGGCGCGCTCGTCTGGGTCTAGCACGATCCCTTCGTCCTCAAGGACCTTGAAATAAGTGGCCGCGTCCTTTACTGCGAGCGCGCGCGGGTGCAGCGCGTCGGGGTCGAAGGGGCGCAGGCCGCGCGTCGTGTTGCCGCTGACCACGCCGGCGTACTCAAACGGGATGACCTTATCGCCAAACAGCGCCAGATACCAGCGGATGGGCCGCGAGAAGGCGACGCCGCTCGCGTTCCAGCGCATCGACTTGCCGAAGCGCAGCGCCGCGACCAGCCCCGGCAGCCGCTCGGCCAGCGCCTCGGTCGCGGGGCGGCCCGCCTGGCGCACCACCGCCACGACGTAGCGCCCGCCGTCCATCGCGCGCTGTTCCAGGTCGCTCACGTCCACCCCCTTGCTGCGCGCGAAGCCAATCGCCGCCTGCGTGGGGTTGCCGTCGGCGTCATAGGCGCGGCTGACGGGCGGCCCCTTGACCACCTGCTCCACGGCGCGCTGGATCGGGGCCACGCCGCGCGCGTGGACCACCAGCCGGCGCGGCGTGCCCATCACCCTGACCTCGGCGGCGTCGAGGCGCAGTTCGTCAAACATGGCCGGCGCGAGTTCCTGAAGCTGGCGCAGCGCGTCGTCGAGGTCGCCTGCCGGCAGCTCCTCCACGCCGATCTCGATCAGCACCTCGGCAGGCGCGGTCGGGGGAGCAGGCATCGACAAGCGTTCGGTCTTGAGCACGCTCACGGTCCACGCGGCGGGCGCTTTGTCCAGCAGCGGGAATTCCATCTGCTGGCGCTGCTCCACGTAGGCGGTGGCGATGGCATGGGTCAGCGCGGCCATGCGCCGGAAAAACGCGGCGCGCTCCGTCACGCCGACCGCGCCGCGTGCGTCGAGGATATCGAACGTGTGCGAGCACTTGAGGCTGTAGTCGTAGGCCGGCAGGATCAGTCCTTCCGCGAGCGCGCGGCGGCTCTCGGCCTCGAAGAAGTCGAACTCGCGGCTCAGTTCCTTGATGTCGGCGACCTCAAAGTAATATTTGCTGTGCTCCCACTCGCCCCGGTGGAACATGTCGCCGTAGGTGACGTCGCCCAGCCACGCGACATCCCAGGCCTTCTCCTTGCCCTGGAGCGCGAGCACGATGCGCTCGATGCCGTAAGTGAGTTCGACGCTGACCGGATCCAGGTCGAGGCCGCCGGCTTGCTGGAAATAGGTAAACTGGGTGATCTCCTGCCCGTCCAGCCAGACTTCCCAGCCCAGGCCCCACGCGCCCAGCGCCGGGCTTTCCCAGTTGTCCTCGACGAAACGCACGTCATGCTCGCGCTGATTCAGGCCGAGCGCCTCCAGGCTCGCCAGGTAAAGCTCTTGCGAGTTACCAGGATCAGGTTTGAGGATGACCTGGTACTGGTAGAAGTACTGCATCCGGTTGGGGTTCTCGCCGTAGCGCCCGTCGTCGGGGCGCACGCTCGGCTCGACATAGGCGACGCGCCAGGGTTCCGGCCCCAAGGCGCGGAGCGTGGTGGCGGGGTTGGCCGTGCCCGCCCCGACCTGGATATTGTACGGCTGCCACAGCACGCAGCCGTGCTCTGCCCAGAAGGTGTGCAGGCGCATGATGATGTCCTGGAACAGGTAGGGGGCGTCTGCGGCTGGAGGCCGGGTGCTGGTCGTGCGTCGTTTTCTCGTCATGGTCGCTTGCTTTCGTTTGTCAGGTGCCTGGTGCGTTGTGGTGTCCGCCGTTACGCTTTCGGGGCGCGGTCAAGAAGCAATTCCCTTTCCCAAGAGAGCGGGATGTCAAGTGTGAATGAAACAAACGCCGTCTGTTCCGGGAGCGAATTCATAATGTAGTCCTTGACCATTGCCACACTCTGTCGTATGGGGTCATCGCCCATCAGCACAGCTTCACTGACCGTGAAGTCAGCGGTCAGGTCTTCGACTACCGCCGTCCTCTCCACTGGGTCAACATAATGCCAGCCCGTAACGCCGGTGATGGCGATACCCATCGCTTCCAGATCGTCAGCCAGGCGAAGCATGACTTCAGGGGGAAGCAGAAGCTCGCCACCCTTGACCAACCCCAAGTTTCGATATGCCTGCAAAAAATCCCTGAGCTGATACTTGTAAACTGTCATTTGCATCGTCATGGTCGTGTCCTGATTGGCTCATTATCCAATGGATCAATCCAGTCACGGTCATACGTGTTGCTCACGTGGAAGATTTCACCGCTGACATCATTGCGCATCACGTAATGCCCATCTCTACGGTAAAAGACGGTCGCGGGGTCGTTCGTTCTGAAATCTGTACAGGGCCTCGTGTCCGCTGGATGACGTAAAAGCTCGATAAAATCCGGATCGTTCCATCCTCTCCTCTCCGTCGCGCAATGCGCTCATGGCGACTATCGCAGAATGCAACCGAGATGTCTTCTGCATTGTGCCCACCTTCGACATCCGCCACCAGCGACTACCTCACATGTGACCTTGCATCCGCCCCTCAACCACCTTTACAATCTCCGCGTGCAGCGTTTCCACCGGCTGCGCCGCGTCGAATTTGGCCCAGCGCTCCGGCTCGGCGGCGATGAGTGCGTGATAGCCTGCGCGCACGCGCCGGTGAAACTCAAGCGCCAGCGCGTCCAGCCGGTTCCACTCCGCGCCGGTCTGCGCTGCGCGCTGCCGCCGCTTCAGCCCCTCCTCCGCGCTGATGTCCAGGTACAATGTGAGGTCGGGCTTCAGCCCCCCGGTGGCGAAGCGCGTGATCTGCCGCAGCGCGTCCAGATCAAGCTGGTGGCCGTAGCCCTGGTACGCGAGCGTGCTGTCGTAATAACGGTCGCTGACCACCACCCCGCCGCGCTCCAGGTGCGGGCGGATCAGCTGGTAGACGTGCTGTGCGCGCGACGCGGAGTATAACAGAATTTCGGTATGCGGGTGCATCTCGGTGTTGTGGAGGCTGTGCAGCACTTCGCGGATTTGGTTCCCAATGGAGGTGCCGCCTGGCTCGCGCGTCTGGAGCACATCATAGCCGCGTGCGCGCAGGCACGCGGCTAACATGGCGCTCTGCGTGGACTTGCCGCTGCCATCAGGCCCTTCCAGCGTGATGAAGTACCCCATTTCCCTCTCGCATCTTTCTACCAGACAGGGGGCTTAAGCCCCCTGTCTGCGCTCTACACACGCTGTCTATCGTTCCAGAGGATCATTCGGGCCGGTGGACGCGCACGTGACGGAACGGCTCCTTGCCGTAGCTCTGCGAGACCAGGTTGGCCTCGCGGATCATCTCGTGCTGGCGGCGGCGCACGTAGGCATTCTGCGGATGCAAATCCACCATGCGCGCGCCGTTGAGCACCTTATCGATAGCCTCCTCCGTCTCGCGCAGGGCCGCCGCAAATGCACCCTCATCGTCGTCAGCCAGGTCATCCAACTGGAAGACGTCCGTCAGGAAGTTCTCCATCTGCGCGATGGTGTTGGAACGCAGCACGTAGATCGGCACGCCGCGCCGTTCGGCATCCACGATCAACTGGGGCCGGCGGCGATAGTAGCTTTTCACCGTGACGATGGCCTGCGCATCGCGCAGGTCGTCCACCACGTGCATCGGCAATTGCATCCGCCTGCCGGACTGAATCAGGCGGTTGCGCGCCACGCCGTAGGCGTACACGTTCAGGGTGTTGAGCGCGCCGTGCGGCTCGCGCGTGGCCGGCTCACGCGGCTCGACCGGGGGGCGTCGCTTGTCGCGCCGGCCATTGCGCGGCTCGCCGCGCCCGCCGTTGCGCTCCTCCAGAGGCACGCGCTCCTCATGCTCGACCTTGATCTCGCCGCTGAGCGTGCGCGTCCGAATCTCGATGGTCAACGGATAGCGGCGCAGGTGCGCGTCCACCGCCGCCGCCACATCGGGGTGGATGGCAAGCCGGTGGCGGGTCTGCAACTCGATCAGCACGTCGAATGTGGGCGGCGCGCGGCGCTCCAACACGGTCTTCTGCGTGCCCCGGCGGCGCGCCTCTTCATCTGAAAGTGTGACCGACTCAATGCCGCCCACCAGGTCGGAGAGGGTGGGGTTGAGCAGCAGGTTATCGAGCGTGTTGCCGTGCGCGGTAGCGATGAGCTGCACGCCGCGCTCCGCGATGGTGCGCGCCGCGAGCGCCTCCAGTTCGCGGCCAATTTCGTCGATGACGATGACTTCGGGGTTATGGTTCTCCACCGCCTCGATCATCACCTCGTGTTGGAGCACGGGTTCGGCGACCTGCATCCGCCGGGCGCGCCCAATCGCCGGGTGCGCCACGTCGCCGTCGCCGCCGATCTCGTTGGAGGTGTCCACGATGACCACGCGGTGAGTCTCCGCCAGCACGCGCGCGACCTCGCGCAGCATGGTGGTCTTGCCCACGCCGGGCGGTCCTAACATCAAGATGCTCTTGCCGCTCTCGATCAGGTCCGCCACCACCTCGATAGTGCCGTAGACCGCGCGCCCGACGCGGCAGGTGAGGCCGACAACGACGCCGCGCCGGTTACGGATGGCCGAGATGCGGTGCAGCGTCCGCTCGATGCCAGCGCGGTTGTCGGCGTCGAACGCGCCCACGCGCGCGACGACATAATCGATCTGTTCGCGGGTGACTTCCGCTTCGCTGAGCACGACCTCGCCGTCGGTGTAGCGCGCGGTGGGCACCCGGCCCAGGTCGAGAATCACTTCGAGCAATTCATCCGTGCGTCCAATTTTCGCCAGCGCCTCCGGGATCGATTCCGGCAGAATAGCGGTTAACCGGTCAATGTCATCGGTAATGCGGTATTCCATACTCTGTTTCGGTTGCTACCTCTCTTCAGGTCGTGGCTCCAAAACACGACGTGTACTGCTTCGATGGTGGACGAGAGGCGGAAGCGCCCTGTCCGTGAGCGATTGCCGCGCGGCGACCTGCAACTCGACGACCGGCGGGGCCTGCTCCAACGCCGGGAGCGGCTGGAACGCCGGGTGCTGGACGCGGCGCACGGTCTGTTTAACCATCACCGCCTGGCGCGCCCACGGCTCGAAGCCCACCGCGCTCAGCGGTTCGCGCAGCCAGTCCTGATAGCGCTGCACTGCGCAGTAGACCGGCGTCCGCTCCAGGTGAGACAGGTAGGTGAGCGCGTCGGCGATGAGCGCCGCCGCCTTCTCGTCCGCCTCCGGGTGCAGCAAGACCCGGAGCAAAATCCCGCGCTTGCCCGCGTAGATGGTGAGGTAACCGCTCACCTGCCCCTCATCATCAACATAGACAAGGCCCTTCTCATCGGCCTCCGGCGGCGGCGTGGCCTGCTGCACCAGCCGCGGCACCGTGTTGGCGTAGAGCGAGCCGACGCCGATCATGTGCGCGGCGCGGCGCGGTTGAAACAGCCGCGCCGGTGAAGGGTTGACCGGGGCCGGCGGGCGACGCCACAAATCCTGCCGGGCGAAGACGGCGAAGCCGGCCTCGCGCAGCGCGGCGAAGATCGCCGAGCCGGGGTCAACCTCGGCGTGCACCGCGTGCGCGCCGCGCTCGCCCGCCGCCACGACCAGCCCCTCGACCAAGTTGAGCCAGGCGGTCTCGGCGTCGCCCTTCTCGTCACCCAGGGTGGGGGCGATGTAGGCAATGTGAGCGTGCGCAGCACCCTCGCGGTGGCGCAACTGCCCCAGGACGCCTTCGCCGTTGGTCCGCAGTACGTAGGTGGGCATCCCCCGGTCGCCCAGAGGCAGCGCCGCCAGGAAGGCGTCGTTGACCGGGTTGATCCCGCGCGTCAGCCCGGTCACCGTGTCCAGGCTGACGCCCAACGGCGCCAGACGTCGCACAAGCGGCACATCGGACCACGTAAACGCGCGCACTGCCATATCGGTCATGCCAGGCTGAGCCTCATTTCATTGCTCGGCTTGAACCCCAGCAACTTATACAACGCTTCGCTGTTGTTGGCGTGCAGCGAGACTTGCGTGATGCCCTGCTCGCTGATCCAGCGCAACATGGTTTGCATGATCTGGCGTGCGAGGCCCCGGCGGCAGTAAGCGGGGTCAGTGACCACGTTGGTGATGTAGGCGATCCGGCCTGTGGGGTTATCCGGCGAAGGCGGGTGTCGCTCGACCACCAAGCCGCCGCAAGCGACCGGCCACCCGCTTTCCGTGACGGCGAGCCAGCCATGGAAGTCGCTCTCGGCCAGCGCATCGTTAAAGTACGCGGCGGCGGCTTGATCGGCTGCGTCGAGGTCTACTGGCTCTTCAGCGTGCATGGCCTCGAACATCAGGCGCTGCAACCGAACCAGGTCCGCAACGTCGTCTACAGTCGCTTTGCGGATGGTAATCGCTGCGTCGTTCAGATTCATTGCAGCTATTTTAGCGCACCCCGTCCGCGAGGCGCAAAGCAAACCGGCGACTTCAGTCGGTTGTATACACGTTTCTTTGATTATAGAGGCTTTGGGTTAAGCTGCGCCAGCGCGCGCGTTAAGACAGCTCGACTTCGTAATCGACCACCGGGAGCGCGCTGCATAGCTCCGCCGCCAGCGCCTTGACGGGCTGGTGTCTGGGGTGGTCGGCGTAGGCGGCGAGGCCCGTGCGGTCGTCAAAATCGGCGATGAGCGCCACGTCGTGCGCGCGCGCCGACTCGGCGAAGTTGATTCCCACTTCAAGGGCGCGGACGGTCTCCACATCGGCGGCAAGCTGGCGGAGGCGGCGCACGAAGTCCGCGCGCACGGCCTGGTTGACTTCGGGTTTGAACTTGAACAAAACGACATGTCGGATCATCAATTCCCCTCCGGTAATACAAATTGTAGGTGCAGGGCGTGCCTGCCCCGCCCCTACCGCATCCTGGTGGGGCGTCGATTCTGCGTGTAACGTTCCCGGATGTTGGGGATCAGATAGTCCTCAAACGTGCGCGCCTCGTCGTAATCCGGGGTCCAGCCCCAATCCCGGCGCGCACGGCTGTCGTCCTGGTCAAGCGGCCAGCTATCGACAATCTTCTGCCGCTTCAGGTCCGGCTGGAACGTGATCTGCGCGTCAGGGAAGGCCGCCTGCGTGCGCCTGAAAATCTCCTCAGCGGTGCGGCTGAAGCTCGTCACGTTGTAGACATACTGCGTCAACGACTCGGCAGGCGCGCGTTCCAGGCACATCAGCGCCTTGATCGCGTCGGGCATCGCCATGAAGGGCAGGCGCGTGTCCTCACGCACGAAGCAGGTGTAAGGTTTGCCCTGCGCGGCGGCGTGGATCATCTCCGGCGCGTAGTCGGTGGTGCCGCCGGTCGGCAGGGTGAACGCGCTGATAAGGCCGGGGAAGCGGATCGCGCGGAAGTCCACGCCGCCGGGCCGGGCGTCGGCGGCAAGCTGGCGGTAGTGTCGGGCGTAGTAGCGGCCCAACTGCTCGCCGTAGAGCTTGTTGCAGCCGTACATCGTGGTGGGCATGTTCCACTCGTGCTCTTTGACCGCGCCGACCCGCGCTTTGGTTTCCAGGTCGGGCAGGCCGTAGACCGCCACCGAACTGGGGAACATGAACGTCACCGGGCGGCCCAGCCAGCCGGTCTGCTCGACCGCCATCTTCAGCAGGCGGAGCGTGCCCTCGACGTTGACGCGGTGCGCGGCCTCCGGCGTGAACTCCGCGCGCGTAGAGAGCAGCGCCGCCAGGTGGAAGATGCGCGGGATGGCGAACTCCGCGACGAGGCGGTCCATCAATTTCTCGTCGAGGATGTCGCCCATGATCGCAAGCTGGCAGCGCGCACGGAGCGGCTTGGGCACCGGGTTCACGTCCAGCGCCAGGATGTTGTTCACACCCTCATCCGATAACTGAGTGATGAGCGCCTGACCGATCTCGCCGGCTGCGCCGGTGATGAGGATGACCTCTTTACGCATGGTGTTCTCCTCGTGTCAAATGGATCCGAGGCCACGGCGTGCGCTCCGCGCGGCCTTGACGGAGGCACGCGCTACGCGCAGTGCCGCGCCTCTACAGCGACGCGCCTCATATCCTGAGCCATTGTTTGACATCATCCAGCGTATAAGGCAGGCTGAAATGCGCAATCAGCGAGGTCCACATCTCCGGCGCGGGCCACGCCCTGGGATGCCGCGCGCGCAGCAGCGCCCAGGCGTCACGCAGGTCGTAGCCCAACTCGCCCACCAGGTAGGCGAGCACAAACGTCGAGGAGCGGCTGACGCCCGCCCAACACGCGACCAGCACGTTATGCCCTGCCTCGCGCTGCTCGCGGATAAACGCCGCGCTGCGCTCGAAACACCCCGGCGGCACCAGTTCGTTATCGTCAAGCCCATTCTCGAACACCAGGAAGTCATCCGGCCACGCCTGCTCAGAGGGGCTGAGCTTCAGCACGCGCGTGATGCGCGCCTCGCGCAACGCTTGCGCATAGGGGATCGCGTCTCCCCCGCCGATGTACAGCCCCTCCACGACCTGATCCACGCCGCCCATCGTCGGGCGCTGCCTGAGGTCCCACGCCTCGCGCGCGAGGCGTTCCAGCGCGTCGCTGTCGAGCAAGTGGCCCGGCCCCGCCGCCGCGTGGATTTCACCAGAGACGGGTTGCCCAAACTGATCCAGCAGCGCCTCGGCGACGTAGATCGGGCAATCGGCGATCACCGCCAGCGCAAGCGCGTCGCCGGACCGGGCGCGTACCTCGCGGACCGACTCGCCGTCTCGCAACCGGGCGAGCGTGAGCACCTTGTCGTCCTGCAGGTCGTAGAGAACCACGCCCTCCAACGTGGCGCGCGTCGCTTTGAGCAGGTTCGCCGTAAGCTCGTGGGGCATCGGCTCCGGCGCAGGGAATCTCTTGAGGCCCCGGTTTATCATCCAGTAGTCCTCCCACCACACCCAGACCGTGAACGCGCGGCGGTTGGCTTCATCCAATAGCACAACCGCCTGGTGACTATCATGCTTGCTCAAGCCGGCGATGCGAACTCGTATCATCCATGCTCCTTAATCTGTATTAGCTCCCCGCGAGCTTGAAGCTCGCGAGGAGCCTGATCGCCTGTCACTTTCGTGCCGTGACGTCTAGCTCCCCAGAAACCGGATTTTTAACCGCGAATAACGCGAATTACACGAATAAGAAAGAATCATTTCGGTATACACTTAACCATCTCGCCAGCCTATGCGGTGAAGGCGACTTTCTCATCTCTTTTGATTAGCGTTATTCGCGGTTTCATTCTTCTCTTGCATGTGCTTGCGCGCGCTGGCTCAACCTCTCTGTGAAAAGTGACCGGCGCTCAGCGCGGGGAGCTTTTGCGCCATGCCCTACGGTCACACAAGTCTACCTTGCTAACAGCCGCATATATTCCCCAATATCGCCGATTCTTTCCAGATTCATCGTCGCGTCGATAATCGCGTCCTGGCGCGGCGCGTCGATCCACAGCCCCGCCTGGCTGCGAAACTTGGCGATCAACTCCTCATCGCTCATCGGATCGAGCGGGTCGCCCTTGGCGTAGTCCACGCGGCGCGTGAAGACCTGCCCCCCTGTCGTCTTGATCGTCACCTCCGCCGGCTGCACCCTGGGAAACAGCTTCTCAAACGACGGCTCGGCCACGACCTTGATCTTGGGCAACAGGTCCCAGATGCGCGGGTCTTTCAGCCGCTCCTCGGTGAAGGCGGTGGGCAGCACGCTCCGGTCGATGACCGCAACCGCGATGCAGTACGGCAGCGAGTGGTCGGCGGTCTCGCGCGTGGTGGGCCGGTACTTGTCCGGGTCGCTGAGGATTTCCGCGCCGCGCTTGAGCGTCTTCACCGTCACCGCGGCCACGTCCTCCGGCTTGAGGTCGTGCTCCTGGCAGATATGGATGGTCGCGCTGATGGGCGAATGGGTCAGGTACTCAGTCGGGTACGCCTTATAGCTGCACTCGGTGATGAGGAACTTCTCGCCCAGGCCGGCGGTGAGCGCGTCGGCTTTCCATTCGACATTGCGGATCGTGTCGAAGACGCCCTCGCGCCCCTCGATGGCCAGCGCCGGGCCGGTGTAGCCGAGCTTCGCCAGCTCCGCCGCGATCACGCCCGCCTGCGTCGCCAGCGGGTCGGCGGTGTTCTTCATGTTGGTGAGATGCCCCGCCACCACGCAGCCGAAGGTGTTGTGGCTGCTCCCGCTGATGCCGACTGCGCTCACCATCTGGTCTACAGTCAGGTCGAGCATTCGCCCGGCCACCAGCGGGCTGACGAACTGCGTCAGCGTGGCGTGGTGCCAGCCCACCTCGCGCACGCCGGGGAACGCCGCCAGGCACCAGCGCATCTCCAGTTCATAGCCGATGAGGATGGCGAGCAACACGTCCGCGCCGCCCTTGCCGATCTTTTCAGCACAGGCCAGCCCGGCGGGGATGATGTCCGAGGGGTGCGAGGGGTCTTGTTTCCAGTAGATGTCGTTGTAGTCGAGCGCGCGCACGAGCAGGCTGTTCATGAGCGCGGCGTTGACCGCGTTGGTGCGCAGCCCGCTGCCGATCACGGTCGCTTCGGGCGTCCCGCCGAGCATTTCAATGTAGCGGTGCGCGATCTGCACGTCCGCGCTGCCGAGCGCCCCGAACGCGCAGCCGACGCTATCCAGCAGGAAGCGCTTGGCTTCGCGCACGGCATCGGCGGGGATGTCTTCCAGTTTGAGATTGGCGGCGAACTCCGCCATCGTGCGGCTGATGGATGGGGTTGTGGTGTGGAGCATATGCCTCGTTTCTCCTCAGAGAAGCCAGACTAACCCACGAATAACGCGCATAGCGCGAATGAGTAGGGGCCACGGCGTCCCCTTAAACGGGGACAGTAACGCAGCTTCCCGGAAGCTCGGAGCTTCCGGGAAGCTATGCGGACCTGTGGCCATCATTCCCTTTCCGCCTGGGTCAGCGCGGCGTCGAACATCTTCAAGCCCTCCTCCGCCAGCGCTTGCGAGATGTTGAGCGGCGGGGCGAAGCGGATCGTCGAAGGGCCGGCGGGCAAGAGCACCAGGCCTTTTTCAAAGCCGATTTCGGTGATCCGGTTGCGGAACTCCGGCGCCAACTTGCCGCCGCGCCTGATCTCCGCGCCGAGCATCAGGCCCTTGCCGCGCACATCGGCGATTGAGGGGTGGCGGCTTTGCAGCTCGACCAGCGCGTCCATCATGAACTCGCCTACCTCGCTGGCGTTTTGCATGTAGGGCTTGCCGTTCGTGGTCTCATCGCCGTGTTCGATCAGCTCCATCGTCACGACCGCCGCCGCGCACGCGACGGGGTTGCCGCCGAAGGTGTTGGCGTGCGCGCCAGGCGGCCAGTCCATCAACTGTTTGCGCGCGATGAGCGCGCCCAGCGGCATTCCACTGGCGATGCCCTTCGCCACGGCCACCATGTCCGGCTCGACGCCCCAGTGTTGGATGCCGAACCATTTGCCCGTGCGCCCCATGCCGGACTGAATCTCATCGACGATGAGCAGGATGCCGTACTTGTCGCACAGCGCGCGCAGTTCTTTGAAGAAAGTCGGGCCGGGCACGATGTAGCCGCCCTCCCCCTGGATCGGCTCGACCACAATCGCCGCCACCTCGGTGCCGGGGAACATGCGCGTGAAGATGACATCCTCAATATATTGCACGCAGTAGCAGTGCGCTTCACAGTCCTCCGGGCGGCGGCCATGCATACAGTTCTTGAGGTTCGGGTAGGGGACGTGGGTCACGCCGGGCATGTATGGGAAGAAGCCTGCCCGCTGCACCGCCTTGCTGGCGGTGAAGGCCAGCGCGCCCATCGTGCGTCCGTGAAACGCGCCGTGGAAGGCGATAAAGCGCAATCTCTCGGTGGTCCAGCGCGCCAGCTTGACGGCGGCCTCGATGCTCTCTGCGCCGGAGTTGGTGAGGAACACGCGCGCGTCGTCTTTGAACGGCGCGATCAGGTCCAGCTTCTCGGCCACCTGGACCTGCGACTCATAGTAGAAATCGGTGCCGCCGATGTGGATGAGTTTTGCGGCCTGCTCCTGGATGGCCTTGACCACCCTGGGGTGGCAGTGGCCGGTGGAAACGACAGCGATGCCGGCGGCGAAGTCGATGTAGCGCCTTCCGTCTACGTCCCACAGTTCGGAGCCAAGGCCGTGATCCACCACCAGCGGATAGCCCCGCGTGTACGAGGGCGACAGCGACGCCTCGTCACGCTGGATGAGCGCCTGGGCTTTAGGCCCTGCTTGCACGGTCATACACAATCTCCTTGCTCGGTATGGAAACACCTCGATATGCGAAGCTGGATACTGGAAGCTCGATGTTGATATGCATCGTCTTTGCCGGAGGTTGCCAGCGCCGCGCTGCCGGCTCAGCTTTGCGCACCTAGCTGCTCGCTGCGGGCTGCGCGCAGCAACCGACCATTATACATAGAACTGATTCAAACTTACGCAAACCGGTGGCCGTGCTAAGGCCTTTCTCTACCTCACCCCCGTCTCGCCTGCGGCTCGACACCCCCTCTCCGCTTGCGGCTATAGTCCGGCGTAGCCGGGAGAGGGGGACGGGGGGTGAGGTGTCCGCAAACATGACCAGCACCACACGCACCGGGGTCGTTGACTCAAAAGCTTGAATCACTTCATATATTATGCGGTGATACCGCGCGCCGCGCGTGATGTTCGTTACCAGATTGGAATGTTAAAGTGCACGTTTTGAGCACACCAGCGCGGCGTCACTACGAATCGCGCAGTAGAGTGCGGATATGATATTGACATACTCACTGCTTCGCGTCAAATTATGACAATCCCGCAGGTCCGCCTTGTAGCGCCCGCTATCAGCGTAGCAGCAGCGCGCTTGAGATGACCAGGCCGACCCAGACGATGGCGGCGAACAGGCCCCGGCTGATATAGTCCACGATCTTCTTGCCCATCCACACCCCCACCGGCACGAGCAGCATCCCCGGCAGAGCGGAGGGGAGCAGGTGCAGCGGCAGAACGCTGTCCTTGTCGGTGGAGAGGAGGAGAAAGAGCGCCAGCTTGAGCAGGTTGACCAGGGCGAAGAAGAGCGTCGCCGTCGCCACGAAAATGCGCGGGGTCACGTCCTGAAGCAGCATATAGGCGTTGAATGGCGGGCCGCCCGCGTTCGAGAGCGCCGAAGTAAAGCCCGCCATGCCCCCGGCCAGGGAACCGTGCCAGTCTTTGGGTTTGTAGGCCAGGCTGGATAGCCGGTCCTGCGCCAGCGTGTAGGCCGCCATCAGCAGGCCGATGACGCCGACGAGCCGCCTGACCACCTCGTTCGGCAGCGCGTTGAGTAGCGGCGCGCCGATCAGGATGCCCACCACCGCCCCGGCCAGCAGCCAACGGATCAGCCGCCGGTCCCACAGGCCCCAGTAGTTAACCATGGCGAACCAGTCGCCGACGATGAGCATCAGCAGCACCAGCCCCACTGCCTGCTTTTCGGCGTCGGGCATCACCAGGATCATCAGCACCGTGATCATCGGGCCGATGGCGCTAAGCCCGCCTTTCGCAAGCCCGACCAGCCACCCTGCCAGCAAAGTTGCCGTGACGAGGTTCATCCGTCTATCCTTGGGTCATGTTGAGAACAAATGCGCTGCACGCCCCAGCTACGATAAAGGACAGTGGGCTTAAGCCCACTGTCCATGATGCTTGTTGCAGACGAGAAAGGGCAGGCGCTAAATGAAGTACGCGCTGCACGCCTCGTCAATCAACTTAGGAGTCAAACGCACCGGCTCGCCGCTGTATTCGCACAGGGCCTTGACCACGCGCAGGATGTCGCGCGGGTGCACCGCCTGCATGGTGCGGCCCGGTTTGCGATACCACTCCTGGAGCAGGTAAAGGAAGGACTCTTTATCAAAAGGAACATCCATCACTTTACACATCGTCACAAAAATCTGATAGAACATCTTCTCGTCAGGTCCGAACACGCCCACCTTCAGCTGAATGCGGCGCAGGAACGCCCCATCCACCAGGTCGGCGGGGTCCAGGTTGGTGCTGAACACGATCAACTGCTTGAACGGTACGCGCAAGGTTTGCCCGGTGCGTAACCGGAGGAAGTCGATCTGCAACTCCAGCGGCACAATCCAGCGGTTGAGCAGTTCGCTGGGAGTAATCATCTGCCGCCCGAAGTCGTCGATCAGGAACATGCCGCCATTGGCCTTCATTTGCAGCGGGGCTTCATAGAACTTGGCGGTCTCGTCGTAGCGCAGGTCGAGCGCGTCCATCTTCAACTCGCCGCCGACCATCACCGTCGGTCGCCGGAACAGGCTCCAGCGTGGATCCACCTCGCCCCACCGGGCGGCAATCTCCTCTCTGCTGATGTCGGTGAACGGCTGGTGGATCAACTGGTCATTGAGCATGATGACATAGCCGCCCTCCTCCACCGCGTAGGGCAGCCAGATTGGCTCCGTGCCGGCTACCAGCCCCGCTACCGCCTGGGCGACGGTGGTCTTGCCGTTGCCCGGCGGCCCGTAGAGGAAAATCGACGTGGCCTGGTTGACCGCCGGGCCAATGCGCCGGTCGAAGCCTTCGGGCAGGATCAGGTGAGACAGGGCTTTCTTGATCTGCTCGCTGCTGACGTTCAGGCGTTGGCCGGTCTGGAGCACGATAGCCTGGTTATACTTCTCCACCGGCACCGGGGCCGGCCCGATGTACAGGCTGCGCTCAAACGCCTCGCGCGCGCGCGCGGTGCCCTCGTCGGTCAGGGAGTAGACGTAGCTCAACCGCCCCAGGCTCCCGGCCCTGACAATCTCGATGTGGTGCTCGCGCTGCATGACTTCCAGGAGCTTGTCGAGCAACTGGGTGTGAATGCGAATGACCTCTGCGAAGCGGCTCAGGCTTACCCGGCCCTCCTGGAACATCAGCCGCAGCATCAGATCATTCACGATGCCCACCGGAATGTCAAGATCATCCGGCTCTTTGATAATGGAGATCACCTCACTCAGCGAGTGCGGTGACTTTCTTGGCGCTCCCACTCGCGTCCTCCCCCGCACAGGCTCGCCCTGACCGGGCGATGCACCCGGTCAGAGTAAAATCGCCACGGAGACCCAGGTCGGGTTGATTGGCAGCCACACCGAAACCCGTATAGGCGCGCATCCGTCCCTGTGGCAATTCTAACTCAATATAGACAATTTTGGGTAAACCCTCAGTCCTATACAGGAACACGTCGCCAACCGATGACGGGGCAAGAGCGCCTTCACGCGCTCTCGCCCCGATTGTGGATCAAGTGTGCCGTTGGCGCAAGGCGGCGAATCAGTCTCCGCTGCCGCGCTGGCCGACCGGGCGCACCGCGGCGCGCACGCCGGCTTCTTCAGGGGCTTCGGCCTCCACCGACGCTGGCGCGGCCGCCTCGCCCGGAGCCGGGACGAGCAGGAAGATCAGGTTGAGCAGAATGCCGGCCACCGCTGACGTGGCAATCGCCGGCAACTGCATACCCAGAACCGGGAGCATTCCGCCGGCAAACACCGACCCGCCGATCCCGAGGACCAGGACGGCCGCGCCAATCGCAAGCTGGCGCGGGTCGAACAGGTTGACCCGCTCGGACATCATCAGGGCCACACCCTGGAGGCCGATCACGCCGAACAGGTAGATTGCCAGGCCGCCCGTTACGGCGGTGGGGAGCGTCCCAACCAACGCGCCGAGCTTGCCGACAAAGGCCAGCAGCATGGCGATGATGCCCGCAGCGGCCAACACCACTGACGAGTAGTTCCGGGTGATCGCCATCAGCGAGTTGTTCTCGCCGTAGTTAGTGCCGGCGCACCCGCCCAGCATCCCGTTGATCGTGTCGCCGATTCCGTCAAGCACCAGGTTTAGACCAATGAGCTTGCTCACACCCGGCTTCGGTCGCTTCAGTTCGTCGGCCAGGCGGTCGATGTACAGGCTGATCTGGTACAGGTGGGCGGTGCTTTCGGGGATGGTCGCAATCGCGATGGGCGCAATCGCCAGGATGGCGGTAAGGACGTTCGGGTTGGCGAAATCCGGCAGGGTAAAGCTGGGGAGCGCCAGCCACGCGGCATTGTTGACCGACGTGAAATCCACCAGGCCCGCGAGCAGCGCCACCACGTAGCCCACGATCGCGCCCAGGAGCACCGGCAACATCCCCAGCAGCCCACGCCCGCGCAGGTAAACCGAGAACAGGATTGTGGCAATCAGGGTTACCATAGCGATCAGCCACCAGGTGTTGCTTGCAACAGGCGCGCCGGTCTCATCGGTGAGGCAGCACATGCCGGAGGCCATATCCAGCGCCGTTTTTGAGAGCGAGATGCCGATGACGATGGCGACCGAGCCGGTGACAATCGGCGGCAGAATTTTGTCAAGAACATTCTTACCGGCGGCGCGCACGACCAGGCCCACCAGGATGTTGAGAATACCCGTCACCACGATGCCGGCCTGCGCCACCTGCACGCCGCCCCACTCGGCGCCGGCTACGGCGGCCACGGCGGCGATGTAGCTGAAGCTGGAGCCATAGTACATGGGGATGCGCCCGCGCGACCCCAAAATGGCGATAAACGTCGCCAGGCCGGAGGCGAACAGCGTCACCGCCACGTCAAAGCCGGTGAGCAGGGCGACCAGCACCGTCGCCGGGAACATAGTCAGCACGTGTTGCAGCCCCAGGCTGACCAGCGCCGGCGGGTTAGGCCGGTCTTGTGGCAGGTATCCGATAATGCGTTTGGCGTCCATTGCGTTTCCCCCTTCAGGATTTAGGTGAATAGCGGTTGCGTAAGTTCGGTTTCTTGGCGTTCAGTGGTTTTCTCATGCACACCTCCATCAGCGCATCGTTTACGGGTGGAGCCATGCGCGACTCAGAAAAAAGCCCTTGGTCAAATGACCAAGGGCTTTAACGCCTAACTCAAAGGATGGACCAGGGTCCCGGAGGGACCTCCGGTCTCAGGCGGGCAAACTTTGAGTCTCGCCTTTCCTGCTGCGTCGTCTAACATGGCTCCGTACCTGACCGAGCAAGTATAGAGAGATTTCGGAATCTGTCAAGTTTTCGTACCGGATTCAAACTAGCCGACCCGTAGGGGCGACCCGGCGGTTCGTCCCTGCCGCCAGATGTGGCGGTCAGTAAGGGGGAACGGCACGCCGTGCCTCTGCAAGCCGGCTGTTAGATTTTACTGAAGTGATTCAAGCTTTTGAGCCAACGACCGCGGTGCGTGTGGTGCTTGTCGTGTTGGCGGGCACCTCCCCCCCGTCCCCCTCTCCCGGCTACGCCGGACTATAGCCGCAAGCGGAGAGGGGGTGTCGAGCCGCAGGCGAGACGGGGGTGAGGTAGAGAAAGGCCTTAGCGCGGTCACCTGTTAGCGTAAGTTTGAATCAGTTCCTTGTCAGAATCACAAGGGGCACGTTGAAAAGCGTGCCCCTATGGTCTTGTGGATTCGCCTGCCTGGTTTAGCGCGGCGGACGATGCTCCAGAATGTACTTGCGCGGGTCCACGTAGTGCTTTTGCAGCGCCTCCAGGTCCAGGCGCGGCCAGTGACCGGGCCGCGTCCCCAGAATGCCAGTCGGCGAGAGATCAAAGTGCAGGTGATAGGGGTATAGCCCATCCGCGTCGCCGACCCGCGCGATCTGCTCGCCGCGCTGCACCCGGTCGCCCTTGTCCACGCGCATCTCTTCTACGTGCGCGTAGCGCGCATACATCACCTCGCCGGTCGTGACCAGCGGGTCGTGCTTGATGATGACCAGGTTGCCCCAGCCCTCTTTCTTACCGACATAAGTCACTACACCGCTGGCCGCCGCGTACACCGGCGCGTGCGCGTCGGCGTCCCAGAAGGGCTTGTTCAGGTCGAGGTCCGCGCCAGTGTGGTACGCCTCATCAGGCGTGCCGACCCGGTAGCGGGTGCCGTAGCCGGTCGCGTCAACCCAGTGCCCCGGCCATATCTGCGCGGTGGCGCGCTCGGCGGCTGTGCCCACGGGTGAGTCGTAGCCGTCGGCCAGGAATTCCTCGCCCCCGCCGCCGGCGAGCACCTCGCGCCAGCGGATCGCGTCGAAAGCGATCTCCCGGTTCGGCTCGCCGGTCAGGTCGTTCAAAAAGACCACACCCGCCGCCGGGTTCGCCGTTGGGTCAAACTCAAAGAGGCCCAGCGTCACCCACTGGTCGTTGTAGCGGCTCTGATCGATCTCTACCAGACGCTCGCCCGCCTGGCCCTTGACGCCGTGAATCTTGTAGCGCGCGCGCTTCGTCGTCGCGTGGCGTTCGGGCACGTACACCGCCAGCTCGTAGCGCCCCGGACGCGGCAGGCGCGGATCCCAGCGCGCCCACACCTCGCTGCGGATCGCCTCGGTGTCGGTGGACTTGACCAGCCAGCCGAACTTGTTGCGCGACACCATCCACACCTCGCCCGGCGGGCGGGCGCTGTGGATCCCGTCAGCGTAGGCGGCGTCCTCCGGCCTCACCAGGATCGTCGCGCCGTAGCCATCCCCGCCGTCGCCATTCTCCCCTTCAACGAGCGGCTTGTTGATGGCCGGGAACTGCTCCGGCCCGATCACGCCGAAGCGCCAGTACGACACGCCCTTCGCGCCGTACTCCTGCGTGACGATGCGCACTGCTTGCTCGATGTCCTCCGGCACCGCGTTCCCCTGCAACGCGGGGACGATGGGAATCTCGCGCCCGATCTCCTGGCCGTACCCCTGCCAGGTGTCGTAGGCCTCCTTGAGCACCTCGCCCACCGGGCGCTGAAACGTGCGCCAGTAGCACTGGGGGTGCAGGCTGTCGATGAAGGGCATCCACTCGTCGGGGTAAATCTCGTGCTTGTGGTGGGGGCGCGGGTCCATCGACAGGCCGATGTGGAACGTCGCCGGCACCGCCGCGCGCACCTTTTCCATCAGCTTGCGGACGTTCTCTTTCGGCCCTTCCCAAAAGAATTCATACGGCTCGATGTCGAGGACCATCGAGCGCACGCCCGGTACCTGGCACGCCTGGATAATCAGGCTGGCCTCCACGTCGAGCGTGTCCGTGCGCCCCTTGGGCACGCACCAGGCGTGGAACTCCAGGCCGTTGTTCTCCAGCTTGCTCACCCACCGCGCGATGTCGCCCGGTCCGTTGATCGCTAGGTCGGGCTTGGTGTCGAACACGCCCTGCCACACCGCGCCATTGCTCGTCTTGACCCAGACGCCGCGCGCGTGCGGCGCCCAGCCTTTGATCGTGGCGATCACCTCGTCGATGGTGTTCTCGCCAATCGCCTTGCCCTGCCAGTGCCAAAAGCTGATTAAGCCTTCGTAGGGATTCGCCATCGACCTCGCTCCTTCTGCGCTCTCGCCTGCGTAGAGAGGCCCCCAATTCACGATTTCGGTTCCACCTCATGCATTGAACTGATTCAAACTTACGCCAACCGCTGGCCGTGCTAAGGCCTTTCTCTACCTCACCCCCGTCTCGCCTGCGGCTCGACACCCCCTCTCCGCTTGCGGCTATAGTCCGGCGTAGCCGGGAGAGGGGGACAGGGGGTGAGGTGTCCGCCAACACGACAAGCACCACACGCACCGCGGTCGTTGGCTCAAAAGCTTGAATCACTTCATTGTAATCTCAAACGCCGCAGGAGCAAACCCGGCGCGACCCTGTTCCACACACATCTTGCCGGCTAAGCGTCGGCGGCCTGAGCAAAGACGCGGGCGATCCGGTCGCGCTCGGCAAGCGGGCGTCCCTGTTCATCGACGGCCCGAATCGCCCCGCCGATGCTGCGCGTGCGGACCGCGCCCGGCGCATACGGGTTGTTGACCAGTTGCGGCGCGTCCAGCAGGCCGATCTTGACGGCGCGCGCCAGCGTCGCCGGGTCGGAGAGCGGGTCATCCAGGTCGGGGGCGAGCGCGCAGATCGCGTCCAGTAGGTCGCGCGTCTCGGCGACCAGCTCCTCCTTGCGCTCCCGGACCAGCGGGTCGGCGGTCATGTCGGGGTTGCCGCGGAGCGCGACCTCGGCCACGTAGCCGGCCATCTGCGCGCGCTCGATCACCTCCTCGGCGCTTGCGGCGTGGTCGGCCTCGGTATAGCCGACCACGTGGATGATGTGCGGCTGCACCGCCATCTGGAGCATCACGCTCTGCGCCAGGTGCGCCCGCGCCTGGGGTACGCCGAGCGGGTAGCTCAAGAGGCCGGTGCGCGTCTGCCGCCAGACGC
>DAOTXU010000141.1:0-3711 GCA_034435135.1 Anaerolineae bacterium
CTGGTCGCCACTGTGGTCTTGCCCGTGCCGCCCTTGCCGCTGGCGACCGCGACAATCATGCTCGACCCTTCATGCTGCAACGGTGCTTCCACAGGGGAAGAGGTGAATCGTGCTCAGGCCGGATCGAGCGCCCCCTGCTGGAGCCGCTCGACCAGTTCGTTCACCTTCCCGCCCGCAGCCTGGTACATATTCACCCCGGCGGCGGCGAGCACCTGGTGCGCGTTCGGCCCGAACGCGCCGCTGATGACGGCGTCCACGCCCTGCCGGGCGAGGAATTCCGCTGCCTGTACTCCTGCGCCGCCAGGCGCGCCGGCGGCGGGGTTCTTGTGACCCTGCCAGGCCTTGGTCTCGGTGTCCACGATCACAAACGCCGCCGCCCGCCCGAAACGCGGCTCGAACGCGGCCTGCAGGTCAGGCGCAGTGACACTGATGGCAACTTTCATCTCGTTCGTCTCCTTTATGGGGGTGCAAGGGCGACGCCTAGGTGCGACGGTTTCTGCGACCCTGTCGCAGCCTTTGTCGTCGGTGTACGCCTGACCTGGGTCTGGCAGACAGCATTGCCGGTTGCCGCGCGCGGGCGCGGTGGGCGAGATAATCGCCCAGCAGGTCAAGGAAATAGGGCAGGATTTGCGCCCCGACGGCGGCCAGCGTCGCGCCTGCCGCTGCGAGCCTGCCGGGCTGAACCGGCGGCGCAGCGCGTGCGATGACGATCTCGCGCGCCGGCGCGACCACTGGCTCGGTGCGCGTGATCGCGCCGGACGGACAGGCCGCCACGCACTCCCCGCAATCGTTGCACTGGTTGCGGTCGATATGCGCGTAGCCGTCCACCAGCGCTATCGCCCCGCGCGGACAGCTCTCCACGCACACGCCGCACTCCTGACATTCGTCCTCGTTGATCGTAATCATGGCACCGTCCTTTCGTCGCACGGTCAGTGCAGCCGCTCGACGTGATCGACAATGTCGCCCCGGAGGTACGCCTGCACCGCCGCTTCGATGGTTTCGATGTCGGTCACGATGGGGCGGATGTTTGCCTCTTGCAGCGCGAGATGCGCGCCCCGACCCATCCCGCGCACGAGCAGCGCCTCGCAATCGGTGATGGCGGCGATCATGCTGGCGTGGCGCGCCTCTGACCCCGCGCCGAAGCCGTGCCCACGCGGGTCCGCCTCCTCGTCATGCGGCTGGCCGGCGAACTGCCGGTGGCCGACCTTGTCGCGCAACTCACTGTGGACGATCTTGCCGTCCTCCACCGTGCACACCAGGTAGTAGGGCGCACGTCCGAAGTGCGCGCTGATGGTCTTCCCGTCGTCGGTGATGGCTGCAATCTTCACGTTTGGGCCTCCTTAATAAAAGGTTTCAATGCTATGTATCGCCTCTCAGGCGTCTGGTTGCCTGGCGTGCGCCGCATCGGGATAGTGCGCCCGCGCCGCACTCCAAAACCGGACCCCGTAGCGCTCCACCACCTGGGCCTTCCCGCTGGCTTCGAGCGCTGCCAGCGTTTCGCCCACCTGCCCCGGCGTCCGGCGATTCAGGGCGCGTTCGAGTTCCTCCTGGCGCATCGGGTGGCGTGTGATGATCCCGATCACCGCTTCGACCACGAGGGCGTCGCCGCTGAGGTCGAACGTCCCGGCGGCTGGCACGACGACACGCGCCGCGTCCCCCAGGATGGCGACGGCGCGCATCAGGCCCTCCTCGTCCGAGGGCTGCACCCACGGCTCCGCCGGCGGGCGCGTTGGCAGGCTGAGGTGCACCTCGTCAGGGCGGATACACCGCAGCGCGGCGGCGATGTCGCGCAGCGCCGCTTCGGTGTCGTTCATGCCCCGCACCAGCATCACTTCAACCCACAGCCTGCCGGTGTACGCCTGCCGGAAGGCGGCCAGGCCGGCCACCAGCCGCTCAAAGGTGGTCTCGGGGTGAGGTCGGTTGATCTTGCGGAACAGCGCGGGCGCGCCGGCGTCCAGCGTCGGTAACACCGCGTCGGCGGCGGCCAGTGCTTCGCGCACTTCCCGCAGGTACAGCAGCGCGCCGTTGGTGATGACCGCCACGGGCAGGGCGGTCATGGCCTTCACCTGGCGGATCAGCCCGCCGATGTGCGCGTGCAGCGTCGGCTCGCCCGACCCGACGAACGTCACCCAGTCGATCTCCCCCGGACCGTGCGCTGCCAGCGCCCGCCGGGCTTCGGCCAGGATGGCCTCCGGCGGGAAATACGCCTGGCGTGCGTTGGTCACCGGCCTGGTGCGCCCCAACTGGCAGTACACGCAGTTCCAGTTGCAGGTCTTGAGCGGGATCGTGTCGATCCCCAGCGATTGCCCCAGCCGCCGCGAGGGCACCGGCCCAAAGACGTATCGCATCAGCGCTCCTCCATCACCGGGGTAGGACATGGACAGGCACGCGGACCAGTTGTCCGCCGGCATCCGTGCGCACACAGTACAGGTCCTCCGTCCGCTCGACGCGGTCGATGAACAACACCCCGTCCAGGTGGTCGATCTCGTGGTGCACCACAACCGCGTCGAAGCCCTCAAAGACCCGGTCGAACCGCTTTCCGCCCTCATCCCGACCCACGACGTGGAGGTAGTGCGGGCGCGTGGTGGTGCCAAAGAGACCGGGAAAGCTGAGGCAGCCGTCGAAGTCTCTCCGTTCGTCGCGCACCTCGACGACACGCGGGTTGACCAGGGCGATGGGCGGGCCGGCCCCGGCGTCGCCCTCGCCCCTGGCGCCCAGCCGGACGACGACCACCCGCCGGTGGATATTGATCTGCGGCGCGGCCAGTCCAATCCCCTCAGGCCGCGAGCGGAGCGTGTCTTTGAGGTCCTCGATCAGCCGCTCGATGTTCAGGCTGACCTTCCAGATCGCCTGACTTCTCCGGCGCAGTGCGGCTTCGTCACCAGGATAGATTAGAATATCTCGAACGGCCATCGTCTACTTCCCCGGCTCCACGCCTCTACGTTTGACCATACGCACTTTCAGCCCCTTCCAGTTCCGCCACGATCCTGCCGGCCTCATCTTCGAGCTTCGGGGCGTCGATAGGTCGACCTTCCAGCCACGACGCCGCGATGGCGGGGTCTTCATGGAAGACCCCAATCGGCGCAAGGTCGCGCCCAGCCAGCTTCTCCCGCAGGTAGCGCTCAACCTCCTCGTTTGGGACTTTGTTGAGCACACACAGGACGCCTTTGATGCGCGCGTGTGTGAACGCCGCGTTGGCGGCGGCGACAAGTTCGGGGCTTTCCAGGTGCTTCGTCGCGGGCAGCACCCCGGCCCTGACCTGACTCACCATGTCGCGCATATGGGCGGCCATTTCGACGGCGGCGGTGGAGGGGTCTACCACGACGACCGCCCAGTCCAGGCTGGTGATGACGCCCCGCGCCGAGTCCTCGAACCCGGCCTTGAAATCCACCAGGGTGACGGGGGCGCACGCAGGCCCGTCGATGCGCAGGTCCCTGGCGATCTTGGAAATGGGGCCGTCGCACCCGGCACCAGGGCCTTGACCGGCGATCTTCCCGGCGGCCAGCAACGTGATCCCCTCCCGCTGGAGGACGTACCGGCGGGGGAGTCGATCCAGGGCGACTGTCGTGCCGGGTAGCGGCGTGGGATCGTCCACCGGGCAGGTGACCGACCCGCCGCTGAACGCCATGCCCCCGAAGTAATCCACCAGCGCCTCCGGGGACTGGTCAAACCCGAAGGCCAGCGGCAGCCCGATGTTGGTCGAGTCTGCGT
>DAOTXU010000142.1:0-2163 GCA_034435135.1 Anaerolineae bacterium
GCGTAAGTTTGAATCAGTTCAGGCTAAAAGACGCGCGCGTGCCCCGCGTATGGACGCTCTACGCTATTCTGTGGCGCTACCCTAAAAGACTCCCGACGCGGAGACTCACCCGCCGTGCGCCTGCACGACCTGCTGGAACTCCTCCAACGAGAGCGGGCCGCCTTCCGGCACGGCGTAGCCGGTCGCGCCGTCCTCACCCGTCCACGTCCAGCCGAGCACGACGTAGCCGCCGCCCTCGTACCACAGCCCCCACTCGACGTGCCCGTTGTCCTGCTCCGTCGTCACGAGCACGTCGTCGCTCACGTCCGGCTGCGCCGCGTCGTAACCCGCGCCCGGCGGGAAGGGATCGCCGAAGCGCCCGAAGTAGTCCGGGTTGGCGTGGCCCTTGCCGCCGACGCCGAAGTCCTCCGCGCCGGGGACGAATGCCCCGTCGCCATTCTCGTACTGGCTGGGGACCAGCCCCACCGCGTACTTGCCCTCCTCGAACAGCCAGGCGCGCACGTGGCGGTCGCAGCCCACGGTGACTCTGCCGCTGGCCGGCTGGCCCGCCGCGACCGGCAGCGCCGCCTCGAAGCGCCCTTCTGGGCGTAGCGGCAGGTCGTAGCCGAACTCGGTGTAGAAGCGCACCTCGCCACCCACTGGCGCGGGGTCCGCGCTGGTGAAGGTGAAGCCGGTCGTGCAGCGCTCACCCACGCCGGCCACACCCCCCGCACAGGCCGGCGGCTCGGTGAGCCACGACGTGACCGTGAAGCCCACCGCCAACGCGCCGGGGCCGTCAGGGGTGCCCCACCAGTTGTCCTCCGCGCTCATACTGCCGGTGCTGGCAGCGTGCCGCATCTCGTCATAGATGGAGCTGTTCCTCACAACAACCTGCGGTTGTAGGGGTAGAAAGAAATATTGGTTTATGATGCCATTTCCAATCGGTGCGCTGTTGCCCTGGATAAGGCTGCATTCATCCACCGTCACCGTGCCATCGACGTTTTCGATGCCGCCGCCGGAGTATCCGGCGTAGTTGTCGGAGATCGTGCTGTTCGTGATTGTCATCGTACTGCCAGTGTTGTAGATGCCGCCGCCGACCAGGCCGGCAGTGTTGGCAGATAGGGTGCCCCCAGTGATCGTCACTGTCCCGCCCTGGCCGTTGATGCCGCCACCTGCCGCAGCAGAGTTGTCAGAGATGGTGCTGTCCGTGACGGTCAGCGTGCCGTGATAGCTGGAGATGCCGCCGCCGTTATCGGTGTGGTTGTCCGAGATCGTGCTGCCCGTGACGGTCACTGTGCCGTAATCGTTGTAGATACCGCCGCCAACGAAGTAGGCGGTGTTGCCGGAGATGGTGCTGTCCGTGACGGTCACTGTGCCCTCCAAGTTGTAGACGCCGCCGCCCACACCGCCAAACACTTCCCCACTGATAACATCTACGGTGTTGCCAGAGATCGTGCTGCCCGAAATGGTCACCGTACCGCCCTCATTGGCAATACCACCACCTCTGCTATCGTCTGTGGAGTCGAGAGCTTCAGTGAAGTTGCCGGAGATGCTGCTGTTATTGATGGTTAACGTGCCGCCTCCGTTGTAAATGCCGCCGCCTGCGTCACCCTGTGCGTTGCCCCCGGTGACCACCACGTTGTTCAGGGTCAAATGTCCGCTGGCAATAACTCGGAAAATGCGGAAAGTATTATTGCCCTGAATGGTCCCGCCGTTGCCGTTGATGGTCACGTCGCCGGTGACGACCTTCTCGCCGGTGATGTGGATGACGCACCCCGCCGGCATGTCCAGCGTGCCGCCGGCGAGCACGGCGTCCAGCGCCGCCTCGTCACAGGCCTGCGCGTACACGCTCGCCGGCCCTGGCCCCAGCAGCGCCAGCAGAAGGCCGGCGAGCATCAACCCGCGATGGATACTCCGCATGGCTTTCATGGCGGTTATCCTCCTATCGACACTGCGAATTTACCTTGAACCTATCCGAAAAACCGTCTCAAGCGACCTGGACAAGGGGCTTAAGCCCCTTGTCCAGCATTTTTCGGATAGGCTCTTAGCCTATTTTAAGTCCAGTTGACATGGGATAGCATAACGACTCTATAACAAAGCAGGGGCGGGTCTGAGAGGCCATTTGAGAAGTCGGGCCATGGAAGTTTATTCAGGTTCCGCCGACTAAAGTCGGCGGCTCATCGC
>DAOTXU010000143.1:0-5080 GCA_034435135.1 Anaerolineae bacterium
CCCCGTCCGCAGGCGGATGAAGTTCATCAGCGCGCGGGCGTTGACCGTCCAGATGAACGTGGAGTATACCGCGAAGCCCGGCAGGAAGAGCCGCGCCTGCTCGCGCGCGATGCCCTGATCCAGCGCGTACTGATACGCCTCCGTGCACAGGCGGTACACCGCGTCGAGGCGCGCGCTGAGCGTCGCCGACACGTCGCCGGGCGCGAACCCCGCGCTCCCCTGCTTGTTGGACGGCGACTGCAAGCGCCACGCGCTCGGATGGTGATAGTCGGTCTCCTCGACCTCGGTGTAGCGGCGCGACTGCACGTTGAACGACCCGATCCGGTGCCGCACCCACTGCCGGAACACGACCTCCGGCGCGCGCACGCGGAACTTGAACACGACCATCTCAAACGGCGTGCCGTGATCGTGCTCCATCAGGTAGAACAGCAGCCGCTTATCGCGCTCCGGGCCTTTGCTCTCGCCGAGGAAGCTCACCCGCGCCGCCGCGACGATGGCGTTATCGTCGCCCATCGCGTCGAGCAGTTCAACGAAGCCCTTATCGAGAACGTCAATGTGTTTGAGCGGTTGTTGTGTGGTCATGTTTCCACCCCGGCAATGTAAATGTGACGGTTGTACCTCTGTCGACGTCGCTCTCCAACCCGATACGCCCACCTTGCGCTTCTACTGTTAGGCGACAAAACGTTAACCCCAGCCCGCTGCCAATGGTGCGCCCCGCCTTGTGCGCTTCGACCTGGACGAATTTGTCAAACACGCGCTCGCCCCACTCTTTTGGAATACCCGGCCCCTGGTTGATTACACTGAAGGCTACCATGAGAAAGAACCCCAGCCTCACAGCGGCGTTCCAGTACGGGATGGCAGGGTGCGAATGAACATGGCTTGTCAGCAATTCCGCTATGAGCCATGACGTCGCGCTCGCAAAGGACGCCACAATCCCCACTCGTTTCCTCACAAACCAGGCCGCGAGCGATACCGGGATCAGGTAGAAGATCGAGAAAGCAAGCTCCGCGCCGGTTATGTAGTCAAGTCCGCCCAGGATGAGGATGAGCACGAAGCTCGCCGCGGTTAGAGATGACCTGGATTGTCTGCTGAGGTACTCCATTATCTCGACCATAGGGGCCTGCTCGATTTCTACCCGCATGATCTGGGGTCTGCATACATGCCGCGTCCATCCACGATTGTACAACGATACTGCCGTTCCCCTGCTTAAAGATTGGTCAATGGCAGCCCACGTCGCCGCTCGGTAGTCAGTTGCGGGCGTGGTGGGCACCAGCGTGCCGTCCTTGAACGTCGCGCCCGCCGGGCGAGGGCGACGAGGCGAGGCGCGTTCAGCTTGCGCCAGTGATTCTGGCGGCGAGAGCGAGCGTGAACGCCATTGTCAGGCCAGTGCTGCGGGAGCCAGCGCCTTTGGTGGTGCGCGTGCGCGCCTTAACGGTGGCGACAGGCAACGCGATGGGATTGGTGGCGTGCAGGTGCACCCAGGGGGTGGCGGGGAAGTCGAAGGGTGTACTCGGCGACGAAGCGGGAACAACAAATCGGTTCATTTCGCTGGACAGGGATAGCATTTCTGCGCATTGCACCCTCTGTCCGGCTGAGTTGTTCTCCAGTCCCGCGAGCACTACCCTTTCAGCGCCTCCAGACTTTGGCGTGCCAGTAAATAGGAGCGGTATGCCAGGTCGGAGATGCGCATCTCACTGAAACCCATCATCTGGAAACGGATACGATCCTGGAGCGGCGCGGTCCACTTCTCCGGCAAAGCGCTCACGCCGTGCATCAGCCCGAAGATGGAGCCGACCGTCGCGCCGTTGCAGTCCGTGTCGAAGCCGCCGGCCACGGCCACCCCAATCGTGCGCGTGAAATCATCCCGCCCGTGCAGCAGGCTGGCGACGACCACGGCGGCGTTGTTGATCGTGTGGGTAGGATCGTAGCGCCCATACGTCTCCCAAATGCGGTCGATGGTTTGCTCCCAATGATCGTCGGCACCTGCCCAGCCGACTACCTGCTGCACCGCCTCTGCCAGCCGGCTCCGCGCGGGAATCTCGCTCAGGCCGATGTGGACCACGGCTTCCACGTCGTCAGTCGTGTAGGCGGCGGCGAGCATTGCCGCGACGAACATCGCCCCATACAGACCGTTCTTGGCGTGCGAAAGCGAGGCGTCGCGGAACGCCAGCTCGGCGGCCTGCTCCGGCGCGCCCACGGAGACGTACCCCCACTGGTCGGCGCGAATCTGCGCACCGATGAACTCGCGGTAGGGGTTGCGGAAGCTGGCGGTCTCCGGCGCGTGCAGCCCCAGCACCAGGTTGCGATAGGCGATCCGCTCCGCGGTGAAGACCGCATGGAACGGCAGGTGATCGAGCCACTCACTGGCGACGTGGTGCGGCTCGAAGCCGAAGCCGTGCTCCTCCAGGATGTGGAGCGCGAGCAGCGTGTACATGATGTCGTCGTCGTGCGGCATCCCGTCGATCCGCTCGCGCACCGCCCCGTGCTCCACGGCCACGAGTTCGTACCCGTCCGGCAGCGGGATCACTTCGGAGAGGTAATCATCGGGCGGGTAGGCGCTTGCCATCTTCAGGTAGCTGACCAGCGGCTCGCGCTGCCGACCGATGGCCTCTACTGGCATCCCCAGCAGGCAACCCGCGCAGCGCCCCAGCCATGCCGCGTAGATGCGATCCCTAAGCTCAGCGGCGGTCATGGTGACCGACAGGCGGCGCGGGCCGGCGGGGCGCTCGGCGCGGATCGCGCTGAGTGTACTCGGCTCGGTATACGGGAAATCTGCGCGCATCGGAAGCTCTTCTATCGCAGCCCACAGCGCCTCGACCTGTTCGGGCGTCAGGCCTTCAGGATTCTTGATCCGCTCCGCAATGCTATCGACGAGGTAGCCGGAGTCGATGCGCTCCTGATATTCCAGGCGCAGGTCAGCGCGCGAGCGGAATTCCTCGCGCCTGGACCAGCGCCGCATCTCCTGCAAGATCGGCTCGTAGGCGACCGCGCCGCCGTAGGTGCGCCGGAGCACACTTTCCGCTTCGAGTTCCGCCAGGTCGCGCCGGATGGTGTATTCGGACACGCCGAAGCGCTCGCTCAGTTCGTCCACGCGCACATGGCCGGCGCGCCGGATCGCCTCGCGGATGTGGTGCAGGCGTTCGTGCCGGAGCAGGCTCTGGGCGGTTGAGTCAGATGTTTGTCGTGCCATGGAGGTTTTATTTCAACCCACCCTGAGTGAGTCCTTCGATGAAGCGACGTTGCAACAACAGGAAGATGATAATGACCGGTACACTCATAATAATCGCGCCGGAATTGGTCGGCCCCCAGGAACGGATCCACCGGTTCGAGAAGTAGTATAGGCTTGTGGCGACGGGCATCAGCTCCGCTTTCTGGATCATCGTGATGGCGAACAGGAACTCGTGATACGCGCCGAGCGCGGTCAGCAGGATCACGGTGAGAAAGCCCGGCCACGACAGCGGAATGAAAATCCGCCAGAGCACCTGCCAGCGCGACGCGCCGTCCACCAGCGCCGCGTCCTCGAAGTCCTGCGGGATGGCGACCATGTACGACCGCAGCAAGAAGGTAGGGAAGGGACTCATGATCCCCCAATACAGGATAATAAGGCCAAGCAGGTTGTTGGTCAGGCCCAGCTTGCTCCATAGATAGAACAACGGCACCAGGAACAGCTGCGCCGGCAGCGTGGTGCCGACGAGCAGGTAAAAGGTGATGACGTCGCCGCCGATGGGGCGGAGGCGCGCCAGCGAGTAACCGGCCAGCCCAGAGATCACCACTACGCCCAGGACCGTGCCTGCCGCGATGATCAGGCTGTTGACCATTGTGGTAGCGAAGTCGCCGTAGACCCACGCCTCCTGGTAGTTATCCCAGCGCGGGGTGACCGGCGGGCCGAGCGGGTCGAGGCGGATCTCCGCGTCGTACTTCAACGAGTTGAAGACGAGGATCACCAGCGGGCCAAGCGAGAAGGCCGCCAGCGCGATCAAGACCAGGTAATTCGGCCACGTGGATGGCACGCGCCGGGGCCGGCCCAGGCGAAGGGTCAGGCTGCTCATATCTCCCACCCCCGCCGGCGCAGGATGATGAAGCCGATGACTGCCGCCCCGGAGAAGAGGCTCATCGTCAGGCCAATCGAGGCGGCGTAGCCGGCCTGAAACTGTTCGAAGGCGTTGTTGTAGACCAGGATCGCCAGCGTCGTCGTCGCGTAGGCCGGCCCGCCCCCGGTGAGGATGTACGGGTATTCAAAGACCAGGAAGGACCAGATGATGTCGAGGAGCAGCGTGTAGGCCAGCGTCGGCCTGATGCCGGGCAAAGTGACGTGGCGGAATTCCTGCCAGCGGTTCGCGCCTTCGATGCGCGCCGCCTCGTACAGCTCCGGGTCGATGCCCTGCATAGCCGCCAGGTAGAGCACGAGCAAGAATCCCCACCAATGCCAGGTATCGATGAACGCCACGCTGTACAGGGCGGTGGCCGGCCCAAAGAACCGGATGTTGAGCAACGGCAGGCCGTGCGCCTCAAACCAGGGGCCGATGCCGGTGTTGGCGTTCATGATCGAGCGCCACACCTGCGCGTTGACAATGCTGGCGAGGATATAGGGAACAAAATAGGCCACCCGGAAGAACGCCTGGAAGCGCCGGATCGACGCCAGCACCGCCGCCCCGAAGAGGCCCATAAAGACCGGCACGGTCAACATGATGGCCGCCCACCGGATGTTGTTGGTGAGCGCTCTGGTGTAAATGTCGTCCTCGAAGATGCGCTGGAAGTTATCCAGGCCGACGAAATTCGCCGCGCCCAGTCCGCGCCAGTCGGTAAACGCGAAGACCACGCTGCCCACCGACGGCCCTAACTGCACGAGCACGTTCATAAACACCAGCGGCAGCAGAAACAGCCAGGGAATGACAATGCGCCGCCAGTTGCGTCTTAACGCGACGCCGGCGGTCGCTCTGGCTGCGGCAGGGGAACGGAGGTTGAATGGCAAGGTCATGGGGGACAAACTTTCTACCCTGAGCGACGAGCCGAGGGCCTGCGCCCCTATTGTGCCCGATTTTCCGTGTACAGGAAACCCGGAGGCAAGACGCAGCCTCGT
>DAOTXU010000144.1:0-5171 GCA_034435135.1 Anaerolineae bacterium
GTTGACTGATGGCCCGGCGCACCTACTGCTTGATCGCGCCCACCGTGAGATTGGACAGAATCTGGTTGCGGCCAGCCAGGAAAATCGCCAGGATGGGCAGGATCGCCAGAAATGCGCCGGCCAGGATCATGCCATACTCGACCTTGTACAGACCTACCAGCTTCGCCAGCCCGATGGGGAGGGTGAGCTTCTCTGCGGTCCGCAGAACGATCACGGGCCAGAGGTAGTCGTTCCATGCCCCCAGGAAGGTGAGCAAGCCCAACACCGACAGCGCGCCTTTCGACAGGGGGATACCAATCCGCCAGAAGATGCCCCATTCCGACGCGCCATCGATGCGCGCCGCGTCGAGCAATTCGCCGGGGATGGAAACCATGTTCTGGCGCATGAAGAATGCACCGAACGCGCTGATCGCGCCGGGGACGATCACCCCCAGGTAGTTGTCGAGCCAGCCCAGATTGAACATCAGCAGGAACAACGGTACCAGGACCATCTGAAAGGGTAGCGTGAGGGTGGCGAGCAACATGAAGAAGAGGTAGCGCTTGCCCCGAAACTCGTACTTGGCGAAGCCCCAGCCCACCATGCATGCGACGAGCAGCGTCAGCGTCGTCTGCACAACCGATACAAAGATGCTGTTGATGTACTGGCGGACGAAGGGGATGTCCTGCCCTTTCCAGATCGCCGCCAGGAAATCGCCGAACGACTGTCCCTCAAGCGGGGTGATATTGAACAACCGCTGGTAGTTAATCAGGGTCGGCTCGGTCGGGATCAGAGTCAGCGGGTAGGCGAAAATCTGGGCGTTCGGCTTGAATGAACCTGTAAACATGTAGACAAACGGGATGCCCACCAACACCGCGCCAACGGCCAACACGGCATACAGCACACCGCGCTCCACTCGGCGACGTATCAGCGCCGCCTGCTCGTCCCGCACCTGTCGAGACACCACCCGCTGTGAAGAAGTCGTCGTCGCCAAGTCAGTCCTCCCGGAACACGCGCAGCAGGGCAAGCTGAATGAGCGTGAGAACGATGATAATGAGCGCCAAGCCGTAACCGATGGCGGAGGCGTAGCCGAGTTTGATCAGACGGAAACCTGTGACATATAGGTACATCGTCATGAACAGGCCGCCGTTGCCGGGGCCGCCTTCTTCTCCCACCAGGATCGACGGCTCAGCAAAGAGGTTGTACGACCCGATGATGGCGAAGGTCAGCACGAAAATCAACACCGGGCGCAATAACGGGAGCGTGATATGGCGGAAATGCTGCCACCGGCTCGCCCCGTCAATAGTGGCGGCTTCTTTGATTTCGTCCGGGATGTTCTGAAGTCCAGTCATGAAGTAGAGGGTGTTGAGGCCGGTGAAGCGCCAGATGCCCAGGATGATCACCGAGTAGATGATTATGCTGGGATCGCGCAGCCACCGTACTGGCTCCATGCCCACCGGCTGCAAAAGCCAGTTGTTAATCAGCCCGTAGTCCTGATCGAACACGAGGCGGAAAATGATACCGACGACAATACCCGCCGTGATGAAGGGCGTGAAGAAAAACAGCCGGAAAAACTCGCGCCCACGCAGCCTTTTCACCGTCAGCATAAGCGCCAGCCCCAACGCCAGCGGCACGATGACGAAAATGCTGCCGAGCGCATATATCGACGTGTTGCCAAGAGCTTTCAGGAAAGTCTCATCTTCCACCAATTTGCCGTAGTTCTGAATCCCGATGTATACCCGCTCGGCGTTGATGCCATTCTGCCTGAACAGGCTCAAGTGAAGAGCATCCAGCACAGGGTAAAGGAAGAAAATCGCGTAGCCGATAAAGAACGGGCTGATGAAAAAATAAGGAGCCAGGCGTCGCTGCCAGTTCCCAGTCATGCATCACCTCTCAAAGACGGTGCAATCCATGTCTCGTCAGCAGATGCAGGCGCTCATGACCTACGCCAGTCGAGTCTGGTAGGCTCCTGTACGCGCCAGGAGCCTACCGGTAGGAAAGAGGTTCAGACCACCTCGCTGGCATCGGCAGGGAGCGTCTACATCGCTCCTTCTTCTTCCATGACCTCGCGGACTTCGTCGGCAATCTCCGTCAGCGCGTCCGCAGGCGTCCTGTTGCCATCAAATATATCCTGAGAGATAGCCGCCCACAGCGAGCTGAGTTCCGCACGGTAGGGGCTTTGGTACTGTGCGGGCACTTCAGGGGCGACTTCGGCAAACACCCGGCCTAGTTCCTGCCCACCGAAGTATTCATCCGGCGTGAAGAGCCGCTCGTCCTCAAAGGCCGGCAGGAAGGGTGGGAAGAGGTTGGTCAGCTCATAACGGCGGACGTTGCCCTCCACCGTCAGCATACTATACTGCATGAACTTCCAGGCCTCTTCGATGTTCGGGCTGGTAGCGACGATGCAGTTTCCCGTGCCACCGTGGCAGCTTGTGCGGCTGCCGCCCGGCTCCCACGCCGGCAGCGGCCTTGCTGCCCACTTGCCGCTCAGTTCGGGCACGTTGTCCTTGAAGAACCCGGCGTACCAGTCAGCGCCAGGGCGGGAGAGGAACCGGCCTTCACGGACAGCGGCGTACCAAGCCTCATCGTAGGTGCTAGGCGCCTCTCCTGCGACGCCATGTTCGTCGCGTAACGCCAGGATCCATTCCAGCGTCTCGATGGAAAGCGGGTCGTCGATAGTCACGTTGCCTTCCGCGTCGAACCAGTCGATGCCGCGCTGGCGGAGCAGCAGTTCGTGCAGAAAATCGCCGGAGATGACCGTTGCTTTCTGCTCGTCAGTGGAGACAGCCTTGCCTGCTTCGATGAAGTCGTCCCAAGTTTCGACAGCGTCCATATCGACGCCAGCAGCCTCGAAGACGTCGGCGCGGTAGTACAGTACTACTGGAGTTAGCGCGTGCTCCACGCCGTAGGTCTTGCCCTGGTACGAATAGAGCGCCTCGCGCGAGGCCACCAATTGCTCGAGGTAGCCGCCCTCCTCAAGCCAGGGCAGCAGGTCCACTAGGCCGGGGTCGCCGCCGCGTAGGAAGCCGCCGAAGCGACCCTGCTCGATGTCGGCGATGTCGGGCGCGCCGACGCCGCCGGCCTGTAAGGCGATCAGCAGGTTGTCGTGCAGGTCGGTGTAAGCGATTTCCTGAACGTCAAGCTCAAAGTCGGGGTTAACGTCCTTGATGTAGTCCTCGGCCATCGAGCGGAACCAGCGGGCGTGGGTGTTCACGAACGCCCACAGTGTGAGCTTGACCTGGCGGCGCTCGTAAGGGATGGCGGCCTTCGGGATGAGCTTGAGCGCGGGCGCGGCGACAAATGCGCTGCCGGCGGCAAGCGCGGACTTGATAAACTCGCGGCGCGAAACGTTGCGTGCCATTGTGCAATCTCCTTCTCCTGTTGTGTCTCGGTAAGCAAAGTTGGGCGCAAAATCAGGCATTGCTTCTTGTGCTGCTCGTGCGGTGAACCCTCCTCTCCTGCCGCCCAATCATCGGCAGCCACAGTTCGAGTCTTAGCGGGCAAGGCAGAAGCGACCCACCACTCACTTCCGCCTTGGGTGCTGTCAACGCGGCAGGCAGGGCCTATCTGTCCCTGCCCTGCTCCAATCTGTTTTGCACGCCATTTTTGACATCAAAGAGGTTGACTGCGATGCTCAACAGCGTTGTTCACGGCCTATTGAACCATAATCTCGGCGGTGTGTCAAAGATGAATCAGACCGATGCGCGGCGCGCGCCCGAACTTGCGGCTGCTATACCCTTCGTTGCCTGCTGTGCTAAGATAAGGCTACCTTTCGCGGCGTGTGCGCAAGAACGGAGCAGAGGTCATGGCGCGCCCTCAATTGACTTTCTTCTGCGAGTTAGAAACCGACGCGCTTCAGGCGCTCGTTGCCGACCCCGCGGTGATTGAAGACCTGGCTGCGCTGGGAGCCGGCGTCAGTTTGGGCATCCTCGATCTCAGCGCCGGGCGCGCGGACGCCGTGCGCCGGCTGAACCAGGCCGGCGTCCCGGTGGTCGCCTGGCTGCTGCTGCCCAAAGAACAGGGATACTGGTTCAACCTGAACAACGCGCCCCAGGCAATTGCCCGCTATGGCGACTTCAAGGCATGGACGGCGCAGAACCGCCTGCGATGGGCGGGCGTCGGCGTCGATATTGAGTTCGACATGCGCGAGGTGCAGGCGCTCATCGCCGACCGGCGACAGGCGTTGCCCCTCTTGCTGCGCCACGCGCTCGATGGCGAGCGGGTGCGCCGGGCGAAAACGCTCTACGACTCACTGATCGCGCAGATACGCGCCGACGGTTACCGCGTGGACAGCTACCACATCCCTTTCATCGTCGATGAACGCAAAGCCGGCGCGACGTTGTTGCAGCGCCTCGCGGGAGTGATCGACGTTAAGGCCGACCGCGAGGTCTTGATGCTCTACAGCAGCTTCCTGCGCCCTTACGGCCACAGCGTCTTGTGGAGCTACGCGCCGGAGGCGGGGTCAATTGGGGTAGGCAGCACCGGGGGCGGCGTGACTCTCGGCGGCGCGGACCAGATTCCGCCGCTGAATTGGGACGAGTTCGCGCGCGACCTGCGCCTGGCGCTGCACTGGACCGCCGACATCCACGTCTTCAGCCTGGAAGGATGTGTGCGCCAGGGCTTCCTCAAGGCGCTCAAGGAGTTCGACTGGGATCAGCCCGCCGCGCCGCCGCTGGATCAAGCCGCACAGGTGGACAGGATTCGCGCGGGGTTGCGGGCGGCGCTGTGGGCCAGCGCGCACCCGTTCTGGGTGCTGGGCGCGCTCGCCGGCGTGCTGTGGATGTTCGCCCGCGTCCGGCGGCGGAAGTGACCCGGCTCAACCTTTGTACACCAGCGGGCGCATCCCGTTGAGCGTCACTAGCAGCGACGCCCCCATGTCGGCGAAGACCGCCATCCACAGCGTCGCCGCGCCGAACAGCGCCAAAACGACGAACAGCGCCTTGATCCCCAGGCTGAACGCCACGTTCTGCGCGATCACACGGCTGGTGGCGCGGGCGAGACCCACCGCGTAGGGCAGTTGCGCCAAATCGTCGGCCATGAGCGCCACATCCGCCGTTTCGAGCGCCTGCGCGCTGCCCGCGCCGCCCATGGCGATGCCCACCGTCGCCGCCGCGAGCGCCGGCGCGTCGTTCACCCCATCACCGACCATCGCCGCCGCGCCGTGTGCGCGCGCCAGCGCGCGCACCGCCTCCACC
>DAOTXU010000145.1:0-16500 GCA_034435135.1 Anaerolineae bacterium
ATGATTGCCGCGCGCCGACTGAGGCGTCTCAAACCGTTCCCAGATTCGGCGCGCAGGCGCATTCAAAACCGCGACCCCGCCCTCGTGCCGGGGGTTGAACATTAACGTGTGGTCACGCGGCAACGGCTGGATATGGAGATCGGCGCAGCGCAGGGGCGCCTCCGCTGAGGCCGCCGGCGTGGATAAGGACAAGCCGTTATCCGGGCAGGCACAGTCGCATTGGTTTATAGAAAGAACGTCATCTTCATGTCGAAAATGCCTCGATAACAAGATTGTAGGCTTGTTTTGTTCCATAATGACATTCTCTTCTGTCGAAAAAAAAGCGGCTCTGCAAAGGGCAACATTAGAGGCCGCGCGTCAACATATGAATCTCACACCACTCCACCAGGTCGGGGTGCACTTGCGCAAGGTATAGGTCTATACCAGGGCGTGCTACCTTGGTGGTTTGCCACTTGTCAATGAATGCGTTGCACCACTTCTCCGCTGTCGCCTTGTCTTGGATGCTCTGAATGCGGTCGATCAGGTGATTGTAATGCATTCGGTAACGCGCCATCCCGTAGCCGGGGTCCGCAGCCAACCCGGAATAACCCTCAAGATAATATCGTAGTGACTCTTCTATGTTATTAGCAGCATAATAATAGGCCCCTAGCTCAATCCTGAGCAGGTTTTCAAAGACATCAAACTGATAGAGGCGGGCTTCATCCCGGCGGTGGGCTTCAAGCGCCTCACTCAAGGGGGTTATGTAGTCATCATAAACCGTAGCAGGATGAGCACCCGCAATAGTGACCAAATCGTCAGCCAGAAAAGCTAACTCGGTCAGGTTTTCGAACTCTTCAAGCACATTATCAGTCTGTCTGGCGAAGTGAAGCCCCTTCTTTAGCTGCTCACGCGCTGCGTCTAAAGCGAGCTTCGCTCTTGCTACATCCCCCTTGTCTCTGAAAAACCACAAAGCCCGATCGTGCAACGAGCGTCCCCTGCGGCGATGCGCAGTGCTTCGTTCTTCCATAATGTAAAACCGCTCGCAAAGGTATAGGCTCTCTTCCAGGTCAGCATCAGCATGGTTCCAGTGCCACTCACAGCCGCCAGGGTCGTGCAATTCGAGTTTATGCAGCGCAATGCGCCGGTGCGCCTCTGCGCGCGAAAACAGCGCTTTGGCTTGCCACGTGGGATCTTCTTGTTCCTTGAAAATCTCTAAAGCTTGAGTGTAATAATAGATAGCGGTATCCAGGTCACTCTGAAAACGCGCAATTTCGCCAAGCGTATTGTAAGATGTTCCCAGCAAAGTAGCGGCTTCCCGCCTGCGCACCTGTAGGCGGTTTTCCTTTGCAAGTAAAGTAGCTTTCTCTTCTGGAGAGGCTGCCACAATTTGACCTTGCAGCTCTTCAAGTTGTTGTTGGACCTCGGCTAGCTCTTGGTGTCTAACTTTCAGTGCCTGGCTCACACCGATCTCCGCTTTGCGATATTCCCCAACAAAGGTGTACACATAGCCGAGATCATTCAGAATAATTCCCAACCGCTTCTTGCTGCCGCCATGTTGCTTGAAACTTTCTTTTGCTTTCTCGTACCAGTTGATCGCTGCATCAATATTCTGCATCCGGCGGTATGCAAAGCCGATCTCGTATTGCGTCGCGGGGACTTCGTGTGTAAACCTTTCTTGACTGCGCTTCAGCGCCGGCCACAGATGATCGTCCAGCGATCTTTTAGGGGAACGTTGCCAGGTAACATTATGAAGCGCAAGCTGGGCGTGAATCCACTGTTCGTCTCCCAGCGTATCCGCAACTGCCAAAGCGTTCTGGTAGTGACTGGTTGCTTGTGCATGATGTTGCAGGTCAGCTTCGATTTGACCCAGGCGCATACTAATCTCGTACCGATCGGCGAGGGGATAGCGGTCAATGTAGGGGGTCATCTCGCCGGCGAGCAGCTTATTCAGGTCTTCGCTGAGGCGTTCCGCCAAATCAAAAAACAGTTGATTGCCTGCCTGAAGATCGCATCTTAAGGTGTAGCAGAGCTTTTCAGCCCACAAGGCGTCGCGCTCGTCTTCACTGGCTTCGTTGATCAGGGTGTCGTATAACTCCAGGGCCATCGCCTTGAACGCATCACGAGCGCTGTTGTCCAGACCGCCCCACTGGGGCCACAGGTATTCCTTGACCAGGCCGGTCAACTCGTCATGCAGTTGGATGTCGCCAGTATCACGCCGCACCTTCACGAAGAAGAATCGCTGGAGGGCGGCCAGAATGCCTTCCTGTTCTCTCGCGCTGGGCGCCCTTCTGTCTTCCAGTCTGACATATCCCCTATTGATGAGGTATTGCAGGATTCGGCGATTAAACCGGCGGTCGAGGTAGGCCATGCAGATGATGGTCTGGTACACGGGGAGGCTCACATTCAGATCGCCGACGGCCAGCAGCCCCTGTTCGCCGAACTCGCGCACGCGGGCCATGAGTCTCTCGTCAAACTGGTCTGCCGTCAGCTTTTCAAGCGCTTCCCGGCTCCACAGACCTTGCTGCCACCAGGTGAAGGCCAGTTCCAGTTTCAGGGGGTGGCCTTTCGTCATCTCGAGCAATTTCCCGAAAAACTCTTGGAACGTCGGGTCAAGCCCGGTGGTAGACACCCCCGCCACCAATTTGTAGAGCGACCAGGCATCTCGCGCAGAGAAGCCGCCAAGCTCAATCACGTGGATGTACTCATCCGTCCACAGAGGGGAGGTGCGGCTGCCGATCACGCAGATCAGCCCCGGCATCTGGAGGCTATGCGGGTAGTCCTGAAGAATCCACCTGCCGGCGACGTAAGGGTTGACTTGCTCGAAGGTGTCAAAGGCGAGGACAACGGTTACTTTCTCACAAAGGCGGCTCAAACACTCACGAAAGTTCTCCGACGTGTCGCCCCTGGGCTGAAGGTACGACTCGAAGTGCTGCTCACCCAGCCGATCTATAATGGTGCGTTGAATGCCGTCAATGTGCCGGTGCTCGGTGGAGTAGGCGTCGATCAAGCCCCCAACCAGTACGCCGGCGCGCCCCTTCGCAAGGGCGAGCATTTGCTCAAGCAGTTTCGTCTTGCCGATACCCCCGTCGCCCCGGATGAACAAGACACGCGGCTCGCCCCTGGGGTTGTTGAGCATGTTCTCGAAGAGCCGCAGCTCATCTTCGCGCCCGACAAAGCGGCCTTGTCCGTCTGTCCCTGTAGACATGGCTTTGTCCTTTCCGCAACCCGTACAGAAAGTTCGAGGAGAACCCACCAGCAGGCGTGGATGCGTTTTGGGTTCAGGGATTCTGTCTCATCGCCTTCTGCACTTGCTCGACAAGCTTCGTTTTAGAGAGGCCTTCCGTGAGTTGATCGAGCTGGTTGTCATTATTGAGGTCGCCCTCCAAGCGTTCAAGGGCGTTGCGGAACGCCTGAGGGTCTTCAATCCATACCCGATACTGGCCCAGCCGCTTGGCGAACTCCGCCTCAAGATCAATCGCTTCGCCGGCCTGGCTCAGGCAGGCCTGGTGATAAAGCTCCTCGATGACAAACAGGCCGCGATTGTCCACCGCCGGCTTCTCCAGCCAGGTCTGGTAGACGTTCAGCGCCGTCTTGTTGACGCCAATGTAGGTGGGCTTGTCGCAGACGAAGAAATAGTTGCGAATGATGTAACGCAGCGACTCATCGAGGGCGTATCCCTTGCCCCAGACCAGCAATTGCGTGCGCTTGAGGCGCAGCAGGAGGTCGCCAAAGTCCTCCTGGCTCCATTTCTTGAACTTATCGTCGCCGGACGCCTGTAAAATCGCGCGCAACATGGTCGTGTCGAACAGGCGGACCATGGCGAGGAGTTCACAGGCAGTTCTTAGCTCCGGTTCAAGCTCGCTCAGCGCGTAGCCGCGAATGAACTCGGTGAAGATTCCGCGCAGCAGGTCCGACTGGCGCTCAGTCAGGTATTCCGGCGTGAGCGTCTGCCCGGCGCTGCCCCACTCGTTGAGTTGGGAGATCACCACCCTGTTGGCGTAGGGGTGCCCGCCCGTGACGCTGTGCACATTCTTGAAGAGCAACTCGGCCAGGCTGATGTTGGCGCTCCCCCTTTGAACCTGTTCCTTGACTTCCTCTTCTTCAAACACGTCCAACGCTTCACTGCGCCAACGCCGCCGGATTTCAGGGCGCTTCCACCGCCAGGGGCGACGCGCCGTCCACACAATCACGCAATGCTTGACCTGAGTCAACGGGTTGATCACCCATTCTTCGATCCAATCCACCAGCTCAACGTGGGCTTTTTCCGTTTCGTCAAAGAAGATCACTACGGGTTGGGCCGAATTGCCGCGCGGTTGCCCCCACTCTTTGAACAGATTGACAAACGCCAGCGTCACCGTGTGCAACGCCTGAAGCCATTCCGGCCTGGCGAACAACCGCTCCTCCTGGGACATTTCAAAGTAAGCCCACACCACCGACTCCGGGCGGCTGTGCGCGCGGTAGGCATTGACAGCGTTCTGGAGGTGGGAGAGGTCCGCCGACGTTTCTTCAGCAAAGCTGGTCGCCATGTCCTCAACCAGGGTCACAGGGTCGTCCAGATATTGGTTTACTCGTTCACCTACTTCCTTAAAATTGACAAGAACGGACGGTACACCGCGCTTCTTGCACTCGTCCCGGAGCAGGGCAACCAAAGTGCTCTTGCCGATGCCGGGGCTGCCGTACCATTCAAACAGCGTTGAGGGCACCGGGCGCTGGCTGCGGATGCGCTCCAGCGCTTCGGTGAAGGCGTCGATCTGTTCATCCCGATTCACATAGAGTGGCGGCAGCGACTGGCGTCCAGACTCAACATTGCCGGCTGGTGGTTGGTTCATGTTACGCATTGCCATCACTCCATATTCTCAGGTTGTCGGCCAGAAGCCGGCTTTTTGGGCATCCGGCACGATGTGCGACATCAGAACGCCTTCGTTCAAGCCATTTCCGGCGTGATGGATGGCGATCACCTGCCAGGCGTCGTTAAACACGGGCGAACCGCTCGACCCTGGCATGGTGTCGGTGGTGTACAAGAGATAGGGACCCTGCAACTTGACAACCCTGTTTTCGGTCATCACGATCTGTTTCAGGCCGCCGTTTGGGTGTTGGATGATGCAGACATGTTCACCGGGGACAGGATCAGCCTGGGGGTTCAATGTGAGCCTGCCCCATGTCTCTGGTGGCGCGTTGTTGGCGCCTGGCATTACTCTGACTAAAGTATAATCCAAAACGCTGTTAGTACAATAGCTCGCGGGGTCCAGCCGGTGCCTCTGTGTAACACCAAAGCTGCCATCGAACCTGAGTTCATAGTTGAACTCTATCACGGTTTCGCCGGCGATCTCGGCGGATGGAATGACGTGGTTGTTGGTCATCAGCAGGTCCGAACCCACCAGAAAGCCCGTGCCAACGCCTTTGGGCGTGAGTACACGACACACGCTTTTTGCAGAAGCCACGCCGCGCTCCACCCAGGCGATTTGCCTGAGGTTGTTGATCCCCAGTATGGTCTGCGCCGACTTAGCCGGTAGGTAGACGGCTTCCTCAAGCGCCGTTGGGGGTGCGCTTGTGGCGGACACCGGCGGGGGGGAGACCGGGACATTTTCAGGCGTGAGCTTCGCGGGCAGCTCATTGAGAAGCGAAATGATCGCCTGATTGATCCGGTTCTTCTCAACGTCGGCGGTTTCGCGCGTGATAAGACCCTTTCGGGCGTCCCTCTCCACGCGGATGTACCGCGCTTTCTGGAGAATGACTTCGTTATACACGTCAGGCACCGAAGCGCTCAGGCCCAGGATTTCGTCGAGCGCTTGCAGGGTGTCGTCGCGCTGGAGGTGCTGGCGGAGGCGGTTAAGCTGGGTGTCAAGGTAAGATGACATCATTTCTGGCTCAGCTCCTTAAGCAACTGGAGGAGTTGATCGATCACATCGTTTAATTCCGTGTTTCGTTGCTCGTGAGTGATGATCCCGTATGCACGGTCGCGCAACGTGCGCCTCAACCGAGCTTGCATAGCAATCGCCGCGTCAGGGTCAACCTCCTCAAAGAGTTTGAGCGCTTGCTCTATTTCGTCTTGTTGAATTTTGTCCCTTATTTTCCCTATAAGCTTCTCATCGGGAGGCATTCGCTGGACCAACCCTGGGTACCGGGCGCTCAACAGAGCGTGTTCTCTTAACCGATCCAAAGCTTTTAGCAATGCCTCTCGCTCAATAAGCTCTTGAGACGCGCGCCGTCCATTCACGCCACGATTAAAGTGCTCCTCAAGCAGAAAGTGCCCCAGCCGCAGCATGGCGCGCGGCTGGTTGCGCATGGGGCCAGCTTCGATCAATTGAGCTTCGATTGTGTCACTGAGCAGTTCACTGACTAGGGTTGCCAGCGGTGTAATGGTAGGGTCGCGCATTTCTTCTTCCATGCACGCCGGCAGCCGCTGGCGTAACAATTCCTTTAAAGCGCCTTCATCCCATCTGATAACATGGTAAGGATATTGATCGAGGGGTAAATAACTGCGCGCCGGCTCCGGCAATCCTGCGGGAAGCATGAATTTGAACAACATGCCTTCGAGGTTAAGCAGACCCCGCGAGGCTAAGGCGGCGATACGTTGAAATGCGGCTTCCAGCCCTTCGGTGTGCTGGCTATCGATATTATCAACCAACACGCAAACACCATCCAGTCCGGCGTCATGGCAGGTTCTCAACATACTTTCGAGTAAAACGCGAGCAGTATCCTCGTCAGGGGTTTGAAAGTCGTAGCTGGGGAACCATTTCCTGAGCGCATCGGCAATCAGATTCACGATTCGCACGACGTGGGATCGTGCATCGATTTGTTCCATCGGATAGTCGTGCTCAATGTATTCGACCGCCAAAACCTTAAGAGAACCGGAGTCGAGTTGGGTATCGAAATCATACTTGATCCGCCGGCGCAGACTTGATTTGCCCCCGCCAGGTGGGGCAAAGATAAAACGACAACCGAGATTATCGGGCTGTCCTCTAATCTCTTCATAGTTGGGCGGGTCTACAAAGGCCGACAGTACCTTCGGAAGTTTAAAAAGGGGGTCGGTCTCCGCCTGGAAGGCATCGCCAGAAAACGGGTCGATGACAAAACCGTGCGCCCGTAGCCACTCACGGCGGTTCAGCAGTGGTCCAGACGGACTCTGAGCAGTCACTCCCTTTTGCCCCAGTGCGCTTGGATGTACTGCACGGTTTCTTTTGCGTCCAGCTTGTGCGTCGCGTTTCCCCTGCGCACGCAAAACTCGTTCTCGTTGCCCGTCTTCAAGAACACCGGCTCCGGGCATGGATCGATAGCAAGGACGCACACCTCCCGGTCTTGGACGGTCTCAAAACCAACCTGCACATAATCCCGGTATGCAATCCCCAGATGATGCTTGATGATGTTGGTGAGATACAACTCAAAACCATCGCGGTTGGGCTTTTCGAGCGCTTTTAGGTCGCTTTCAATTCCTATTACTGAACGGTCGTCATCAACGCCGACAATGAGTATACCACCTTTGCTATTGAGCATACCACAAATGGCCCTGGCGATACTCATCTGGAGGCCTTTATTGGCGGCTTTGAGTGTGAAATCCCAACGGATGCTGGACTTAAACTCCACGCGCTCGTTTTCGCCCTGCGCGATGAGGTCGGCCAGCGGCAGCGCTTCCTCGGCAACCGGAGCTGGCCGGCCCACCCGGCGCTCAAACGTCTCAAGGGCGACATACCAATCGGCGCGGTTTAGCTGGTAAGGGTCGTCCTGGCCTGTAATCTCCTCGACGCAGTGAGCCTCCACCATCAGGCCGCACAGAATCATCATGCGCCGGGGGTTGTTCTTCGCCCATTGCGCCAGGTCGTGTTCGATTTGTCCGCGTATATCGGGAACGCACAGCACATCAAAACTCACCTCGGTGCGGTCCCGGTTCTCATTAGCGTCGACTTTGAGCGCGGCCAATCGTTTCCTGAGGATTTCGATTAAGTTTTGTTCACTCCAGTGAATGCGCTCGATGACGAACCCGCGCTCCTTGCGAAAGGCGGGGTCTCCCATAATCAACGGCTCCAGGCTGTCCGGCAAGAAGAACTTCAGCGCACAATAGGGCGTGCCGTCCATTAAGCGCAGGCTGGTCAACAGCGGGCGCACCAGCGCATACGCCGCATCGGGGTCGCCCGCCGACTCCTGAAACTCATCGACGCCATCGATAGAAACAAAAGTCGCTTGAACGCCCATCTGATGAACGAGGGTGGTCCATTGCGTGAGGTGGTCAAGCGGCGAGGCCTGGGCGCGGTTGCGCAACACCCCGTCCACCCACACGGGGCGTTCCCGGACCGGGCTATCGACGCCGACCAGTTCATGCAGGAAGGCTGTCTGCGACACGCTGAGATAGTGGCTGTAGGTTTCAAGGAACCAGCCCAGGTCGAGCTTTTGGAAAGGCGAGAGGTTTGCCGCCGCCTCGCGCAGTTCGGTCGCCCGCGCTACCAGATCGGCCAGGGCCGGAACCGCCCTTTTCAGGATTTCTTCCGCGTGGTGTTCCGCCGTTACGACCGGCGTATCCCCCAGAGCTGGCGACTGGCGCGCGCGATTGAGCACCTGATCCAAGTGGATGTGGGGCACGCTTAATACGTATGGAGGCTTCTCGGCGGTCGCGTCTCTACCGCGGGGCAACAGACCTTCACGGTAATTGTAATCGGCCATGACCCGGCAGGCCGTTTTGCCCGCGCCGCGCGCCGCAAACAGCAAAGCCGTGACCGGCGCATCGGCTTGCCCCAGGATTCGCCCGTAGTTGCTCGGCGGGACAAAGCAGGCGCTCAAGAAATCAGGGCGGGCGAACTCTTCGTTCCCGGCTTCAGGTCGGTCGAAGGGAAAGCGCTGAAAGCCATGATAGCTAACCCATTGGTTCTCGGTTATGCGCGCCATAGCTGCCGCCCGCTGAACCTGGCTATTCTAATAATATGCCGAGTCAGTGAGAAGCGAAAGTAGGGAACCCAGGGCTGTTGCGCCGGCGCGAAACCCGGCAGCCTGCCGTGACGCCAGATACGCCCCGATCAATGATCCACGCCCTGGCTCGCCGTTGGGCACGTTAATCAGGCTTTTCAAACACGGTAGAAGCTCAAAGCTATCTTTGCTGGATGACCTGCCCGGAGGTTTTTATACCTCGTATCGAGCGACGCCGCGCTCAACGCGGCCTGAAGCGGAAAATCAGCCCCTCTTGCACCGAGACGTAAACCCACCCCTCCGGGCTGACCGCTACGTCCACCGGGTGCTCCGGGAAAAAGCCGACATCAATTTCGGAGAGCAACCAGGTTGCTTCGGGACCGTAAGGAGCCAGGCGCTCGATCTCGCCGGTCGGCGCGCCGTCGGGGCTGAACTTCACGAGCAGCAACTCGTAGCCGGTGACCTGCGCGCGGTTCCACGAGCCGCCGGTCACGACAAGCAAATCCCCCTCCATTTCCGGGAAAGCGTCGCCAGCGTAGAACGCCATCCCCGCTGGCGCGCTGCGCGCCGGAAAGGTCAGCGCCGGCTCAGCGGTCCGATCGCAGAACGCCGCCGACGCGCCCGGCACGGTCGGGTCAACCTGGCGGTTGCCGGTGCAGAACGGCCAGCCGTAGTGCGTGTTGCGCGTGATCCGGTTGAGTTCGTCCGGCGGCGCGTCTTCGTCGCCAGCGATGAAGCGGCTGCTCTCGGTGGCCCACAGGTCGCCCGTGACCGGGTTCCATGCGAAGTCGAAGGGGTTGTGCAACCCACTGGCGACAACCTGCAGGTCGCTCCCGTCGAGCGCATAACTGAGAATCGCGCCCCGACGTGGATCCTCCTCCTCACAGGCGTTGCATGAAGCGCCCTGGCTTACATACAATCTATCATCCGGCCCCACGCCGACGCTGTTGGTCCAGTAGCCGACGCCCGCCGGCAGGTCATCGACCAGAACAGTTTGCTCGTCGGCGCGCCCATCGCCGTCGCGGTCGTGCAGCCGGTAGAGCTTGCCGGAGCCGGTGATATAGAGCGCCCCGTCATGATAGGCCAGGCCGTAGGGCGTATCCAACCCCTCGGCGAAGGTGCGCGTCGCGTCCGCGAACCCGTCGCCGTCCTCATCCACCAACGCAAGGATCGCGCCGGCGGCGGGCCGCGCCGCGTAGAGCGTACCGGCTGGATCGAACGCCAGCGATCCGAGCGACGCCGCGCCGCTCACCGCCAGCGCGTCGAACACCAGCTCCGGGCAAATGCGCGCCGGCTCGATGCGCGGGCGACCGTATGGGTAATCGCAGGGCCGCGCGGTAGCCGTCGGCTGCGCATTGGTCATGAGCGGCGGCGTCTCAGCAGCCGGAGCGGAAGCGCTACAGGCGGCGAGCAGCGCGACCAGGAAAATCACCGGCGCGCTCTTAAAGCCTGCCCGAAAAGTCCCGGACAGGGAGCTTAAGCCCCCTGTAAGAGGCGACCAAAGCGGTTTTTCGGATAGGTTCTTAACAAGGGGATGTTTGTGTGATTGCATAACTCCCTGTACACTGGGCGAAGCTCACCCCGGATCAGGTGACGCTGACGCTCCATGCGATTGTGCGCGCAGAAAGGAGAAGCCGATGCCCACAGGACCATGCCCGAACTGCAAGTCGCCGATCACCATCACGAAGGGGCAGGCTTCAATCGTCTGCGAAAACTGCGGTACAGGATACAAGGTAACCGTTCAGGAAGGCAACATCAGGTTGCGCCGCGCCGAGGTCCAGGCCGCCGCTGCGAAGCAAGGCAAGCTGCGCCCGCGGAAGCGTGTATCCAAAGCGGCCCCGCGCCAGCAGAGCAACCGCGCGTTTATCATCGGGGTGGCAATCCTGGTGATCATCCTGATCGTCGGCATTGTGGCTACGGCGCTGATTATCGCCGCCCGACCCGCCTCTGCCGACCAGCCGGACGCCTGGCAACCGGCCACGTTGGACGTAAGGTCCAGCGTCTTCTCTATGTCGTTCCCACCTGATCCAAGAGTACAGGTCAAGCCTCTCGCTGATTTAGCCTAAGCGAAACCTATCAGCGGCTAACGGCCCGTTATCTGCAACTGTACTGCCGTTGCCCGGCCTTTTCAGAGCCACGCGGTCCGCACGAAACATTTTTCGGCAAATAAGGCCTTGACTGTATAGAACATATGTGCTACACTCCTGCTGCAAGAGGAACCGTCAGGAGGGATGCAGCATGTTTTCTGAGAAAGACCTCCTCGTCAGGCAGGAACAGATGAAAGACCTGCTGCGCGCCGCGCAAAGAGAACGCCTCGCGCGGCAGGTGATGGGCGGGCGCAAGGGGCGTGACAGCCTTCACGGGCGGGCGCTGGTCTGGTTGGGAGGCCGGATGGTGGACCTGGGGTCGTATCTGGAACAGAACTACGGCCCTCAAGCCTCGGCAGCCCGGTTCTCGGTGGCCGGACAGGAGCGGTCGGTGTAGCGGGCGCGCGTCGCATTCCGTGCGCGGGCCGGGCAAAGCCTGCCCGTTTTCGCTATTTATTGCCCCAAAAGCTCCCCGTCCAGCGTGAGCAGGACGCCCGTAGCTCCGTTCTCGAACTCCGGCAGGATCATCACGTACACCGCCGCGCCGTCCCTGTCGCGGAAGGTGAGCAACCGCCCGCGCCCAAACATGCCGGGGACGTCCTCCTGCCGCTCCGCAAGGGTCAGGCCCAGCGCCGTGAGTTGTTCTGCGTAGTAGGCTTCGACCTGCGCCGGCGCCGAATGCGTGGTTTGCATACTGAACCGGTCGCCGGGGGTGACGGTCAGCGCGTCGGGCATCGCGGGCAGGTCGCCCAGTGTCAGCGGCGCGCGCGGGGTGGGCGTTGCAGGCGGCACAGTGGGGTTGAGGGCCGGCGTCGTGGTCGGCTGGCCGCCGCACGCGCTCAGCAGGAGCGCCAGCGCCGCCAGGATGGGTGCGGCTGCGCTGCGCCAGGCGCTCACGTCCCCTCCTGCGGGCGCGCCGCTTCGCCCCTGGGCGCGAGGATGGCGTACTCGAAGCCGTTCATGGGGATGACCTCAATCAGCGCATAGTGCGCGGCGACCGCGTCCAGCACCGGCTGCGGGTAGAACTGGGCGCGGTAAATCACATAGGCGAATTCCTGCGCCTCGATCATGGCGACCAACTCCGCCGGGTCGTACAGGCCGTTGTTGTACAGGTTTTGCAGTTGTGTGGGGTTCGTCACCACCTCCCGGCCCGCCGCGAGCGCAAAGCCCGCCTCTTCGGAGAGCGCCGGTTTCTCGCTCGATTCGACGTATTCCACGATGCGCCACCCGGCCTGCACGTCGGCTTCGGTGGGGATTTGGCCCACGCGCGCGTAGCCCACCACCCAGCCGGCGGAGTCGTAGAAGGCGAACCCGGTGTTCGCTTCCAGCCCCAGCGCGCGGCTCAGCGGCCCAAAGACCGTCCCCTCGGTGGGCAGGTGCAGCACCGCGCGCGCGTAGATCAGGAAAACCAGCGGCACGAGCAGGCCGACAACCCTCACGCCGCCTCTCCCTATACCTGGCTTCATCCCACCCGCTGCCCCCTCTCCCGCAAAGCGCCAGGGAGGCTCCTGACAGGTGAAGCGCACGCGCCGCACCAGCCGCGTGATGTAGTTCTCCTCAAAGCGCCAATCGCCGGCCAGCGTCCGCGCGGCGAAGACACCCGCCAGGATGCAGGTCGCGGCGATGGCGGTGGCGAAATAGCTATCGCCCGCGCCCCACTTGCCGGAAAGCGCCGCGCCCGTCACCGCGAAGACAAACCACACGCTGTAAAGCGACAGACGGTCGAAATAGAGTTCGTAAAGCACAAGCAAGGCCGCCGGGACCGCCAGCGCGCCGTGCAGCCCAAACCATTGCAGGTACAGGTCGCGCGCCTGGCCGGGGAGGTACTGGTTCACGTTGGCGGCGACCACGTTCAGCCACCACTGCCCGCCGGTGCTCGCGTCCATCCACAGGAAGATGGCAGCGGCCACGCCCGCGACGCCGGCCCCCCAGACGACCGCGCGTTTGGGGTTGCGCAGGAACAGGAACGCGAACGCCGCCGCGCACGTGATGACGGCGAGTTGCTTGGTGTAGCCGGCGGCGATCAGGCACGCGCCGCCCACCACCAGCGCGCGCCGGCTCCCAAAGCGCGCCAGGATCACCACCGCGAGCGTCTCCCACATCACCATGAACATGTGCTGCCGGAACAGCGGCCCGATGTGGTACACCGTGTTGCTGGCGAGGAACGCCAGCCCCGCCAACGCCGCGACCGGCCTGTTGCGGCCTTCGCGGTAGACCGCGTAGGCGATGGCGGCGGCGTTGACCAGCGTCCCGGCGAAGCCCAGCGCGCGCCCGGTCCAGTAGTGGGGGCCGAACAGGCGCACCAGCGGCGCGGCGATCACATGGAAGAGCGGCGGGTAGTTGGACGAGTAGAAGGGGTAAGTCTCGGTGTCGCGGTAGGGCCACTCGCCTTGACTGAAGAGGATCGTGTCGTACAGCTCGAAGCCCTCGCCCTGGTCGTAGTCGAAGGGGAAGGCGAACAACCCAAAGGCGTAATGGGCGTAGATCAGCAGGTAGCCGGCGAAGACCAACAGGGCGGCGGCGAGCAGCGCGCGCCCGGCCAGGTGGAGCGCTCCGTCGGTGCTCATGCCGGTTTGTCGCCGAGGGGGATTAGCGTCGCGCCAACAACGGCGACCAGGGCGCACCCCGCAAGGGTGATGGCCTGCACCGGGCCGATGATCCCTGCGCCGCCGGGCTGCAAATCGACAGCGAGGACGGCGATGAAACCCAGCGCGCCGCCGACGAGCATCGCAAAGCCGAGCAGACGTTTGGTGACCGGGCGTTCCAGCATAGCGCCCGAAAGTATAACAGGTCGGTCTTGCTGTGCAACCATGAACGCCCCTCGCACGTATTGATGGGTGAGAAATGATCACAAACACGCATAGGAGCATGGGTAAGATGACCGAAGAACTGCATAAGGAAGTCATTGAGGGACAGCAGGACCAAGCCCCGTCCGCGCCGGAGGCGGTCGAAGGGTTTTCGACCGAGGTCAGGGCGACGATTGAACGCGCCGGGATCGACGACGCCGAGGCCGAGGAGGTCGTGGCGGAGTACGAGTCGAAGTACTATGGTTCTGGCGACAAGCAAGCGGAGCAACCCAAAGACGTCCAGCCGCCCCGCGTGGAGAAGCCCGCTGCGCCGCCTCCACCGCCCCCGCCGCCCCGCGCGCACAAGCCTGCTGCGCCGCCGCCTCCGCCGCCGGCTCCCCGGCCTGCGGAACCCCGGCGCGCAGTCGTGAAGGGGGAACCCCTCTCGACGGAGGATGAGCGCCTGTGGGCGATGCTCTCCCACGCGAGCGTGCCGCTCACGCTGGTGTTGTCTATCTTCAGCGCCGGCGTGTTGCTGCCGATTGTGATCTTCGCGCCGCTGGTAATCTACTTCGTGTACCGCGACCGCTCGCGCTTTGTGGCCTACCACGCCTTGCAGGCGTTTGTGATGCAGTTGGTCGCCACCTTCGGCGTGCTGGGGGTGGGGATCGTCGGCGTGATCCTGCTGGGCCTGGCGATTGCGGTCTCGGCGGTGCTGAGTATTGTCCTGGTGGGCATCCCGTTCCTTATCCTGTTTGTGCTGGGGCTGGTGGTGTTCATCCTCGCCGTGATCGCCGCGCCGTTCGTCCTGGGCGTCTACAGCCTCGTGGCCGCCATTGAGACCTACAACGGGCGCGACTTCCGCTACAAGTGGATCGGCGAGTGGGTCGAGCAGTGGATGGGCAAGTCGTAATCGCCGCGCCTTGATGTAAGCGACGCGCGCCAGCGGTGGGGTTCTCCTGCCGCTGGCGTTGTTATTCGGCTCCTGGGGCAGAAGGGGTATTCCCTTCGGGAGCGCTCTCCGCATCGCCCTGGCGGCGCTCTTTGCGGTCCTCAAGCAACAAGACCCCGGCCAGAACCACCACGCCGATGACGATGCAGCTATCGGCGACGTTGAAAACCGGCCAGAACTTGAGGTGGATGAAATCGACCACATAGCCCAGGCGCACCCGGTCGATCAGGTTGCCGAGCGCGCCGCCGAGTTGCAACCCCAGCGCCAGCCGGACCGGCCAGCCTCCCTGGTCGGGCAGCTTACGGTAGTAGTAGACGATGAAGCCGGAGACAATTACCGGGATGATTAAGAACACCACTCCGCTGTCGGGGAAAATGCCGAAAGCCGCGCCGGTGTTGGTGGTATGCGTGATGGCGAACAGGTGCGCAAGGTCGGGGATCGGTGCCCATTCGCCGTTGAGGGGCACGTTGGCAACGATGAGCGCTTTAGCGGCCTGGTCAACGACGATGACACAGGCGGCGACGATGGTGAGGAAAATCCAGGGAATAGGCACCGGAGGAACGTCTAACGGCTGTTGCGATAGTCGCGCGACTCGGCGCAGTCCATGCACAGGCCGGTATGGGGGATCGCCTCCAGGCGGGCGATGTCGATCTGTTGGCCGCAGTTGACGCAGATGCCATAAGTGCCCTTCTCAAAGCGTTTCAGCGCGTCCTCAACCTCGCGCAGCGTGCGCGCGACGTTGTTGCGCATGGCCTGCTCGGCGGCCTGATCGAAGGCGTAGGTGCCGGCGTCTGCCGGGTGGGTCTTGTAGCCGATCACCCACTGCTTGGCGCGTGCGTCCAACTCCTCCAGGTCGGCGATGAGGGTTTCGCGCTGGTCCTTCAGTTGAGCGTGGAGTTGCTCGTAGGTTGCTGTCATGAGCGCATCCAAGATTGAAAGGTGTGGGAAATTGTACCGCGTGTGTTTGGGGCCGGCAAAAGCCGCGCGGCCATCGATGAACGCCAAGACAACCCGCCGGTTACTCCGGCATGAAAGGCCCCAGGTCTGAGAAGCCCCGGATCGTCAATTCGTCGAACAACGCGACGGTGTGCGCCTCCACGCCGATCACTACCGAGCCGGTCCTCGGTTCGGCCTGGCCCGTGTACACGTTGCGCCCATTGACAAAGAAAGCCATGCGGTCGCCCTGCGCGACAATCATCAGGTTGGTCCAGCCGTCCGGGTCAGGGGTGTCCGGCTCCGGCCCCTGCCACAAGATGGCTGGTCCGACCGGGTCGTCCGCGTGCACCGTTACGGTGCGCGCCCCATCGGCTGTCTGCGCCAGGCTGAGGCGGCAATAGTGCAGGCCCATGTCAACCGGCGAAAGCCAGGCGCGCGCCCCCAGCCAGGCCGCGCCGCCCGCGCCTTCGGGGAACTTCACATCGACCCCGACCATGAAGTCCGCCGCCGCGCCCACCTGGTCGCCGCCAAACGGCGGCGCATCGTCGCGCCAGCGCCGCCATAGCGGTTGGTCGCCCGACTCCATCCGGTAGTAGTAGCGTCGCCGCACGCCTGCAATGTTCGGGTCTTCGATGTACACGCCCGGCCCGCCCTTCTCCCCGACCCAGAATGATTCGGTGCGGTGGGCCGAGTTGAAGTCCTCAAGATAGTTCTCGCCCCAGTTCGGCGGCGCGCCGAGCGCGGCGTCGCGCGCCTCCAGCGCGGCGAGCAGGTCTATCGCAAAGCGGCCTGGGTCCATCGCGGAGGGTGACAACTCGTAAATCAGGCAGTCGTCCAGCGCGAGCACGTCGCCGCCCCCCAGCGC
>DAOTXU010000146.1:0-17341 GCA_034435135.1 Anaerolineae bacterium
CCCTCCCCCACCGGTTTGAGATCAAGCGCTACGACACCTATCCAGAAGTCGCGGACGCCATCAAGACGATGGTGATTCGCGGCGCGCCGGCCATCGGCGCAGCGGCGGGGTTCGGCATGGCGCTCGCAGCGCGGAACAGCAAGGCCGTCACGGTCGCGGACCTGCGCGCCGACCTGAAAGCCGCGCACGACCTGCTCGCGCAGGCGCGCCCGACCGCCGTCAACCTCTTCTGGGCGCTGAACCGCATGATGAAGCGGGCCGAAAGCCCCGGCCTGAACTCGGCGGACGCGCTGCGGGAGGCGCTGCTCGCCGAGGCGCAAAGGATCGCAGACGAGGATGTCGAGACCAACCGGCGCATGGCTGCGCACGGCGCGGCGCTGGTCCCCGACAGAGCGACGATCATCCACCACTGCAACACCGGCAGCCTGGCGACGGTGTATTGGGGCACGGCGCTCGGCGTGATCCGGGCGGCGTTCGAGCAGGGCAAGGACATCCACGTGCTGGTCGATGAGACCCGGCCCCGCCTGCAAGGCGCGCGCCTGACCGCGTGGGAGCTGAAGAACCTCGGCATCCCGCACACCGTCATCGCCGACGGCGCGTCGGGGCACTACATGCGCCGGCGCGGAGTTGACCTGTGTCTGGTCGGCTCAGATCGTATCGCCTCCAACGGCGACGTGGCGAACAAGATCGGCACCTACAACCTGGCGGTGGTGGCGCGCGAGAACGGCGTGCCGTTCTACGCGGTCGCGCCGTTCTCCACCATCGATATGGCGATCCTGCACGGCGACCTCATCCCCATTGAGGAGCGCGCCGAAGACGAGGTGATGTGCATTGAGGGGGTGCGCATCGCGCCGGAGGGGTCGCCGGCGGGCAACCCGGCTTTTGACGTGACCCCGAATCATCTCATCACGGGGATCGTCACCGAGTACGGCGTCATCCGGCAGCCGTTCAGCGTCAACCTGCGCAAGCTGGCCGATGCGGTGGAAGCGTCATCGAGCGCTTGACTCTTTTGTGGAGGGGTAGCGGCAGCTTCGGTCCAGGTGCCCAACGCCCTGCACGCCACACCATGGCGGCCTGCTCACGCGCCTGGCGAGCCTGTCTTAAGCGCGCCGCGGTGTTGCAGCGCGAACCGATATGCTACAATCACCGTCGCACACCCGGCGTCATCGTCCGCGCGCCGGGGAGGTGCCTGCTCTTTCGTCATCAGCGCACGGAGAAAGGTGAGATATGGACTACAAGGCCGACTACGAGCGCCTGGCGGAGCATCTCGCCGGGCAAGGGATTGACGTTGAACAGGTGAAAGCCAGGCTGAAGACCCAACGCATCGAGACCCCCTCATGGGGCTACGGCAACAGCGGCACGCGCTTCAAGACGTTCCCCTGGCCGGGCGCGGCGCGCGACATCTACGAGAAGCTCGCCGACGCCGGCTACATTCACCAGCTCACCGGCGTCGCCCCCACCGTCGCGGTTCACATCCCCTGGGACAAGACCGACGACTGGGTTGGGCTGAAGCAGTACGCGCAGGAGCACGGCGTCGCCATTGGCGCGGTGAACCCGAATCTGTTCCAGGACGAGGCATACAAGCTCGGCAGCATCACTCACCCCAGCCCTGCCGTGCGCGAGCAAGCCCTGGCGCACATGGTCGAATGCTGCGAGATCATGTCCAAAGTCGGCAGCAGCATCTTGAGCCTGTGGTTCGCCGACGGGACCAACTACGCCGGGCAGGACAGCATCAGCGGGCGCAAACGCCGCATGGAAGAGGCGCTGGCGGAGGTGTACAAGCATCTGCCCAAAGGCGCCCGGATGCTCATCGAATACAAGTTCTTCGAGCCGGCGTTCTATCATACCGACCTGGCCGACTGGGGCATGGCCTACGCGACCGCGCTCAAGCTCGGCCCATACGCGCACGTCCTGGTCGATACCGGCCACCACGCGCCGGGGACCAACATCGCGCACATTGTCGCCTTCCTGCTGGACGAGGGGCGGCTCGGCGGCTTTCACTTTAACGCGCGCAAGTACGCCGACGACGACCTGATTGTGGGCAGCGTCAACCCGTTCGAGCTGTTCGAGATTTTCACCGAGCTGGTCATGGCGGGCGACCGGGCGAAGGATGTCGCGTACATGATCGACCAGTCGCACAACATCGAAGACAAGCTCGAAGCGATGCTGGTGAGCATCTTGAACTGCCAGGTCGCCTACGCCAAAGCGCTGACCGTGAACTACAAAACCCTGCGCGAGAAGCAAATGGCGGGCGATGTGCTGGGCGCGCACCGGACCCTGATCGACGCCTACGAGACAGACGTGCGCCCGTTGCTGGCGCAGGTGCGCGTCGAGATGGGCCTGCACCCCGACCCGCTCGCCGCCTTCCGCGCCGACAACTACGCGCGCCGTGTCGCCCAGGAGCGGGGCGTCAGCAGCACGGGTTGGTCTTGAAACGGAGCAAAACGAATGCGGACAGCGGACTTATCCCGCTTTATGTAGAAAGTGAAATCTTGAAGCTGCCCTACGCTATATGTCGGCGTAGGGGCGGGTCTCAGACCCGCCCCTACTGCCAATATGTTCTATACAGTAGGGCGAGTGAGAAAACACGGTGTCAATAAACCGGACTGGTATTAGGCCCGCTGTCCGCGCCGGTTTTCGCTCCCCTTTTTCTGAGGTTGAGCACGCCCTACGCCGATTCGGATCACTGCTCCAATCGCTCGCGGGCGAGCAGCGCCGCGCCCAACAGCGTAGAGAAGTCGCCCAGTTCCGCTTCCACAATCTGGACCTGCTCCATGTTGCGCTTGTGAAAGAAGTGCTGATACGCACTCTCGCGGATCAAGGGCATGAGCCAGCGCCCACAGGCCTCGGTCAGGCCGCCGCCGAAGACAATGCGCTCAACGTCCAGCAGGTTGACGACATCGGCGGTCAACACGCCCAGGTAGTACGCCGCGCGGCTTAGAACCTCTGTGGTCAGTCGGTCCCCTTGCTCGAATGCGCGCGCCAGCGCCCCGCTGGTGATATGCCCGTTCTCCCAATCCACCATCTCGGTAATGACGCTTTGGCGACCATTCTGCACGGCCAGGCGGATGTCGCGCTCGATGGAGAGGCGGCTGGCGACCGCCTCGGCGCAGCCGTGCTTGCCGCAGCCGCACACCGGCCCGTCAGCCAGGATGATGACGTGCCCCACCTCGCCCGCCGCGCCCCGGAAGCCCGTGCGCAACTTCCCGCCCAGGATAACCCCGCCGCCGATCCCGGTGCCGGGGAAGATGCCGACCAGGTCCTTTGCGCCCTTGCCCGCCCCCAGCCGGAACTCACCATAAGTGCCCGAGTCCACGTCGTTGTGGACAAAGACAGGCAGCTCCAACGCCTCGGAGAGCTTCTGGCCCAGGGGTACGTCTTCCCAACCGAGATTGGGCGGGTTGTGAACGACGCCAGTCTCCGGGTCGAGCGGGCCAGGCGACCCGACTCCGACCGCCAGCACCTCGCCCAATTTAACCTCGGCTTTGTCAACGGCCCTCAGCACAGCGTCGGCTATGGTCTCGATCACGACCTGTGGGCCGTAGGCAACCGGCGTGGTCAATTTAGCTTTGCCCAACACGCGCCCTTTGGGCGTGACGACGGCGGCCAAAATCTTTGTGGCCCCCAGGTCAATGCCGATCAGCAGCTTGTCTTTATCGCCCTTACTTTTCTTGTCCCCGGCGTTGCTCATGGGCCTTGTCCTTCGTAAGGCACATCAGTTCTGCGCGCTTATTATAGCGGGTTTTGATGGCAGCATGAGACAGGAAGTAGAACTGCCCAACACTCGTCGCGTCTTTTTTAATCCAAAATTAACCAGATTCGTCGAAATTGGGGATTGACTCGCTCCTCTACTTTGTGGTAGCATGACACTAAGTTTTCATCCGAAGGATTGTTACCTTGAGCGCCCGTCCGGTTGCTGCCCCGACCTTGAATCTCCGTCCGGCCACCGCTGCTGCGCTGGCTGTACGTATTGTCGCAACCGCCCGCCCGCGTCGCGCCGGGGCGAGCGCTCCACCCGACTAGGCCGGGGACGCCACATCGCAACGCCAGCAGACCCAAAAGACCTAAGAAGCGTGGAGCCACAAGCCCCACGCTTTTTGGTTCAACCGGCCTGCCCAACCCGCCGCTGCATCGTCAAGAGGAGGGGACAGATGCTACCATCGCAATACAACCAGACCGGTCTCAGACCAACCCACGAGGGGGAACATGACGCCTGCGCGCTGATCGCCAACATCCGCAAAGAGGGGCGCGCCTCACACGGCAACGTCAAGCGCACCATCGACGCCCTGCTCAAGATGGGCCACCGCACCGGCATCGTCGAAGGGGAGGGGGACGGCGCCGGGCTTCTGACCGACATCCCGCGTCAACTCTGGACCAAAATCCTGGCGCAGGCCGGGCTGCGCGGCTCGCTGGCGACGGAGCGCCGCTTCTGGGTCGGGCACGTGCTGATCCCGCACACCGAGCCGGACGTTGACGGCGTGAAGCTCGCCGTCTGCCGCGAACTCACCGTGCGCGGCTTCGACGTGCTCTTTGACCGCAACGCGCCCGTCAACCCGCACGCGCTGGGGCCGCTGGCGCAGCAGGAAGCGCCGCTCTTCTGGCAGGTGGCGGGCATGGCCGCGACCGACGCCGCGCTCGACCAGATCGACACCAACCTGTTCGGGGCGCAGATGCGCCTTGAGCGCGAGACCGGCGCGCACTTCGCGTCGCTCTCGGCGCACACGGTTGTTTATAAGATGCGCGGCGCGGTCGAGGTGCTGCCGCGCTACTTCCCCGAACTGCGCAACCCCGATTATTGTTCGGCCATCACGCTGGGCCACGCGCGCTACTCCACCAACACGCGGTCGAGCTTTGAGCGCGTGCAGCCCTTCGCAGTGCTGGGGCACAACGGCGAATTCAACACCATCAACCGCCTGCGCGACGAAGCAGCGATGCTGGACGTGCAGCTGGTCGAGGGCGGCTCCGACTCGCAGGACGTGGACCGCCTGGTGCACGCGCTTTGCCTCAAGTACGGGCTGGACCTGGCGGAGGCGATGGAGGTAGTCTTCCCGCCCATCCTCGACGAACTGCAATACCTCTCGCCGGAGGCGCAGGCGGTTTACCGACACTACCGCGCGGCGTTCGGGCCGTTTGCGCAGGGGCCGGCGGCGGTCGCCGCGCGCCTGGGCGACCTGTGCGTCTTCAGCGTCGATGCGCTGGGGCTGCGTCCGCTGTGGTTCGGCGAGACCGAGAAGGAGTATTTCTTCACCTCCGAGCGCGGCGTGGTCCCGCTCGACTCGATGGTGAGCAACCCCAAGCCGCTCGCGCCGGGCGAGAAGATGGCCGTCCGCGTGGAGCGCGGCCAGCACGTGTACGTGCACGAATACAGCGCCGTCCGCCGCCACGTCGTGGAACGCGCGCGTGAGCGCGGCTGGCGGCTCAACACCGACGCGCCGGACCTTGGCGGCATGGCGAACTGGCCCTCCGGCGGCGGCAGTTCGATGCAGCCCTGGCCCGGCCTGCGAATGCCGGTCGCCTCGGTGCGGCAACCGGAGCGGGTCGCTGCGATGACCGAGGTAGAAGTAGGGGCGCACGCGCCCGTTGGGCGCAGCGCTGCGCCCCTGCCCCTCACGCTGAGATGGGCGGTAGCGGAACAAGCCGGGCCTGGCGCGCGCCGCCTCGATGTGCCGGTGCTTGCAGCGCTGGGCTGGGACCGCGAGGACGTAGAGTTTGTCGAGCATATGGGCGAGACCGGCAACGAGCCGCATGGCTCGCTCGGCTATGATGGCCCGCTCGCAGTGCTTGCCGATAAGCGCGTGAACCTGGCCGACTTCTTCAAAGAGACCGTCTCGGTCGTCACCAACCCGTCGATTGACCGCGAGCGCGAGCAGGAACACTTCTCCACGCAGATGCTCGTGGGTGTGCGGCCCGGCCTTTCCACGTCTCCCGGCTCCGACGACCAATTAATCTCGCTGGAAACGCCGGTCCTGGCCGGCGGCCACCCCGACCTGGGCGCGCTCGACGACCTGCGCGAGGCTGCCGTAGCGGTCGGCACCATGACCATCGACGACCTGCTGGCGACGTTCGGGGATCGGGCGGCGCGGCTCGCTGCTTGCACCCACGAGGGCGAGTCCATCCCTGACGCGCTGGCGCGCCTGGGCGACGAGGCGGTTGCGGCGGTGCGCGCGGGCGCGCAGTGCGTGCTCCTCGACGACGAGGAAGCGCTGCACGGGGAGGGCCTGTGGATCGACCCGCATCTGGCCGTCGCCGCCGTGTCACGGGCGCTGCGCGAAGCCCCCGCCGACTTCAACTTGCGCCGGCGCGCCGGGATCGTGCTCCGGTCGGGCGCGCTGCGCAACCTGCACGACGCCGCGCTTGCCTGCGGCCTGGGCGCGGACGCGATCAACCCTTACGCGATGTTCGCCGTCGCCGCCGGGTTTACATCGCGCACGAAAGCCAGCGCCGTCAAGAGTCCATCAGAGAGACCCCAGACAGGGGGCTTAAGCCCCCTGTCTAACACGGATGGAGGAAATAGCGCGGAGGGCGACGACACCCTGAAGCGCCAGATCAACATGATGAAGGCGCTCACGAGGGGGTTGGAGCGCGTCACCTCCACCATCGGCTGCCACGAGTTGCGCGGCTACGGGCGCGTGTTTTCGTCTATTGGGCTGCCGGACGAGGTCGCGGCGCTCTTCGACACGGACAATTTCTGCACCGATCCGCGCGGCTGGAGGCGCGTGGAGGCCGACGCCGCCGCGCGCGCCCAAATCTTGCGCGGCGAACAGCCGGGCAAGCTGGCGCACACCCCGCGCCAATACCCGCGCATCTACAAGCTGGGCGGCAAGGTGGCGCGCGGCGAGGTTGGCCTGGACGAGTGGATGGCGCACATCGAGGAGATCGAGGCGAAAAGCCCGGTCGCCATGCGGCACCTGATCGGCTTCAAGACCCTGCCCGAAGCCGATCGGGTCAACCCGCGCATCGTCGATACGGCCATCGACGACTACAGTATGCCGGTGTTGATCTCGGCGATGTCGTTCGGCTCGCAGGGCGAGACCGCGTTCCGCGCCTACGCCGAGGCCGCCTATCGGCTGAATATCGTCTGCGTCAACGGCGAGGGCGGCGAGTTGATCGACATGATGGGCCGCTACAAGCGCAACCGGGGCCAACAGGTCGCCTCGGCGCGCTTTGGCGTGAACGCCGAGTTCCTCAACTCCGCCGACTTCATCGAGATCAAGATCGGCCAGGGCGCTAAGCCCGGCGAGGGCGGCCAATTGCCCGGTTTCAAAGTGACCGAGCAGATCGCCAAGACGCGGCACACCCCGCCCGGCATCCCGCTGATCTCCCCCTCAAACAACCACGACATTTATTCCATTGAAGACCTTGCCCAAATTATCGAAGAACTGAAGACTATCAACCCGCACGCGAAGGTTTCCGTGAAAGTGCCGGTCGTGCCGGGCATCGGCATCATCGCGGTGGGCGTCGCCAAGGCCGGCGCAGACATCATCAACCTGACCGGCTTCGAGGGCGGCACCGGCTCGGCGCGCGAGCACTCGCTGCGCCATGTCGGCCTGCCGGCGGAGATCGGCGTGGTGATGGCGCACCGCATGTTGATCGAGAGCGGCATCCGCCACCGCGTCGAACTCTGGGTGGACGGCGGCATGAAGAGCGGCGCGGACGTGATCCGTATGTTGTGCCTGGGCGCGAACCGGGTCGGCTTCGGCACGCTGGCGATGGTGGCGGTGGGTTGCACCATCTGCCGGAGCTGCCAGACCGGCACCTGCCACGTGGGCATCACCTCGCACCTGAAGAGCGCCGAGGAAGCGCTCTTGCACGGGCAGAAGCACTTCGAGCCGCGCGATTATATCCTGTCGGTTGAGGGGATCGTGCGGCTCTTTAGCGTGCTCCGCCAGGAGATCGCCCTCCGCACCGCGGCGCTCGGCTTCCGGCGCACGCGCGACCTGGTTGGCCGCGCGGACCTGTTGGAGCAGGTCGCCGGGCAGGATGTGATCGACCTGGGGCCGATGCTCGTGCCCGCGCCGCCGCACGCGCGCCCGCGCTATGAGTCGGGGGTCGGGCGGCGGCTCAACCGCCCGCGCAACTCGCTGACCAAACTCGTCACCGAGACCATCTTGCAAGCGGTGGAAGAGGGCGAGAACGAGATCACTTACGAAGACGAACATGTGATGGCGCACGACCGCGCGCTCGGCACGTACCTGACCGGCGCGCTCACCCGGCGGCGGGCGAAGGGGGCCAGCGGGTGGGTGCAGGCGGTGCACCTGAACTTCAGCAGTTCGGCGCTGCCGGGCAACGGGCTGGCGGCCTTCAACGATGCGCCGGTCGAGGTGGTCGTCGAAGGCGGCGCGCAGGACGGCGTCGCCAAGAGCGCGCACGGCGGTGAGGTGATGATCCTTAAGGGGCTAAACCATGACGGCGTGCACATCGATGGCTCGGTGGGCAAGAGCTTTGCCTACGGCGCGCAGGGCGGCCTGCTGATCGTGCAGGGCAACGCCGACTCGCGCGCGTGCATCCGTCTCTCCGGGGCGGACGTCATCTTCGGCGGCGAAATCATGGAGCCGCTGAAGGACGAGTTCGGGTGCCTGGGCGCGCGCGCCAACCTGAAGGGCTTCGCGTGCGAGTACATGACCTCCGGGCGCGTGCTCATCCTGGGCGATCCGGGTCCCTGGTTCTGTTCGGGGATGACCGGCGGCGTAGTGTTCCAGCGCGTGCAGCCGGAGATGGGTCTGGACGAGGCGGCGATCAAGCGGCGGCTGGCAAAGGGCGCAAAGGCGGCAATCAGGCCTGTCGAGGAAGCTGACTCTGGCGCGATCCGCCACCTGCTGGCGCAGTACCGGGAGGCGCTGGTCGGCAGCCACCAACTGGACGTCGCCGCGCGCCTGGAGCCGTTACTGGCAGACCCGGCGGCGCACTTTGTGAAGATCGTGCCCACGCCGTGAAATACCAAAGCTCCCAGGGAGCCTGATACTCCCTGGGAGCTACCCAGTCTCCGACAAGGGAACGCCGCGCCTCTACTCGTTGACTTTCTCAGACGAAACGACCTCACCCTCCACGACCTTGTCGCTCTTACGCAGGGCGGGGCTGTTCCCAAACAGGCGCAGGAGGTCGATGCCGTAGAAACGCAGCACGTTGAGCAGCAGCACGGTAGCAGCGGCCTCGTCCAGGTCACCGACAAACGGGAGGAAATCAGGCATGAGGTCAATCGGGCCAAGCGGGTTGAGCAAATAGATTACCGCAATGGCGCCCAGCAGCAGCACTACGAGATGCTGGCTCAGCGGGCGCGGTGGTCTTCGCTGGGACATTTCGATTTCACCCCTCAACTCGAAATGACGATACCCTTCCTATCATAACATATACGAATGCCAGCGCAGGGCAGTTGCGGTCTGGGACGTTCTGGCTGCCCCGTTATCGATCAGGGTTGCGATAGACCGCAATAGCGCCAACCTCAAACGCCATCGGCCAGGTCTCAATCTCGCGCAGCATTTCGGCTACGCCGGGCACATGGATCACCGCCCCGCCGCCGACGAAACGGAGCAGCACGGCGAGCGCGCCCTCAAGAGGGATAACTTGGCGAAGAGCAGGGTGGGTTGACTCACCGCCAGGTATTGCGCCCGACCTTCAAGCAGGTTTTGAGCGATGTCGAGGTGCGTGCCTTCGTCGGTGTACCAGCCGGGGTTATCGGCCAGGTTCACCAACCGAAGATAGGCGGCCAGTGCGAGGATGAGAAGCAGCGTCGCCGCCTGGAAGAGTCGGCTTCTTGACATATGAGAACGAAGCGATTCAAGCTTTTGAGCCAACGACCGCGGTGCGTGTGGTGCTTGTCGTGTTGGCGGACACCTCACCCCCCGTCCCCCTCTCCCGGCTACGCCGGCCGATAGCCGCCAGCGGAGCGGGGGTGTCGAGCCGCAGGCGAGACGGGGGTGAGGTAGAGAAAGACCTTAGCACGGCCACCGGTTGGCGCAAGTTTGAATCAGTTCGTTGTAAAGCGCCTGCTTTCTAGGGCGCGGCGGCACGGTCGAGCGCGTCGAGCATGGAAGAGCCATACGGCCCGGCGGCTGACCGCTCCAACCCCGGCATCAGATAGATGGTCACGCCGCGCTGCACGTATGCATAGGCCTCCGCTTCATCGAGCAGGTGAAAATAACGGACCATCGGCTGCGCTTCGGAGCCGAGTGGCACCACGATCTTGGGGTACCAGTTCCCGGTCACGACCACCGTTTCTTCCGTGACGCCCTCACCGAATGTCAGAATCCGGTCTACCAGCTCCAAATCGTAAACGCGCCTCAAGTGGTCGTAGATCAACGGACCGTACACAAAATCCACCGCGGCCCGCTCGTCGAGCACCTGAAAACGCGCCCGGAGACTGGAGAACATCACATCATTGACGATCAGCGGCAGGCTCAGGTTGAAGATGAAAGGCGAGACCAGCAGGGCGATACAAACCAGGTGAAACAGCTTTCGGGCCAGGAAGCGGCCAAGCAGAAGCATAGCAAAGGGCACGGCAGGGGTCAGGTACCCGGCTTCATAAGGGAACCGGAAGTAGGCCAGCGCGTAGATGCCGATTGCGAGCAGCCACGCCGCGATCATCAACCGACTGACCGGCGGGATGGATGGCTCCCCGCGCGTGGACCGTCGTCGCCACAGCGTCCAGGCTAGCGCCGCGACAATCGCAGCCGTGCCGATCTCGCCCCACACGCCGACAGTGGCCTGTCCCATCACCCCCGCAAAGGAAGTGCGAAACGGGTAGATCGTTAGAAAATCGCTGCCGTAGCTCAGGATAACCGGCAGAAAGGCGACGCCCCCGACGAGCAAAGCCCCCAGCCACAATTGCGCAAACCGCTTGAGATTGTCGCGGCCCGCGCCCGGTTGGTAAAGCATGAGCGAGAGCGGAACAAGCATCGCCCCGGAACTGATGCGCGAGCCGATGGCGAGGCCCATCAGCGCCCCCGCGATGAGCGGACGTCCGCCGAGGACAAAGTACAGGCTCCCTAGCATGAATGCCAGCTCCCACACATAGTCCATCGCGTTGGCGCTGTTGATGTACACCACCGGCGTGAATGCAAGCGCCAGCCCGGCGAGAATATAACCTTTGCCGCCCATCGCCTTCACCAACAAGACAAAGAAACTGACGCCAAGCGCGCTCAGAATCGCGGTGACGGTGTTAAAGGCCAGCGGGCCGGCGTTGAAGATCAGCGCATAAGTCAGTTCTTGCACCGGGTAACCCGGCAGGCGCGAAGCGACATAATGGCCGGAAGTGGTGATCTCTTTCGCGGCGAGCGCTACGAGCCAGCCGTCGGAGTCGCTGCCGTAGCCGTAATCGAGGAACGGTATCCGGGTGACAAAGACCACTGCTGCCACCGCAAGAAATAGCCACGCCTCGCTCCGAAGCCGACTTTTCGCTGTGGGCATGGCAAATTTCACGTTGATGGGCGAGGTGTTGACGTCGTTCATTTATGCACTACCAATCCCAGAAGCTAAATCCTATTAACAGGACCCATAACTGGACACGGCATTGTCCCTCTCACCGGCCAGTCGCGGCGATGCCCTCACTCAGTTTTTCGCCGGGGATTTTGTATTGGGAGAACCGGGCGGCGCCAGAAAACTTGAATCTGGGTGCGTCTTAGGCGAGGGTTCATCACATCCTTAAGGGAAAATATACACCAGGAATCGGCTCTCGCCTAGCATCGTGGGCAGGACATTGGTACTATGAGGAGGTTAACGTTTTCAAACTGAATGGACAAAGCAAATCCACCATACGAACTCTGTCACCGCGTTTCCTCGCCCCTAATTCTCACCCGGCTTTCCTCGATGATCCATAAACGGTGTTCAACAGGTTCTCCCTCAATCAGGGGGATCACTTGACGATTTGAACGTATTTCTCGTTCAATCTGCCGCGCGGCATATCACCTATCTTCACCGGCCATCATCCGCTGCACGCGATACCCTCAGGGGCGGTCCCCTGCGCCCAGCGCGTGTTGAACTCAGCCAGGTAGCGCGCGGCGATGTCGCGGTTGCGGATAACGAGGAGGTTCTCGTCGTTGTCGCGGTCGGCGTTGGCAGAGAAGTTGAACGACCCTACGATCACGGTCTCGCCGTCGAGGACGAACACTTTATGGTGAAACGCGCTGGGGTTGCCATCCTGGCGCACCGGCAGTTGGGCGCAGAACATCGGGACCAGTTCGCTGTATTCCGTCGTGCTGCCACGCTTCTCGAAAAGGCCAGCGACATCCACGCCGGCGCGCGCCCGCCGTAACACCGCGTTGCCGATGGCGTCGCTCGTGAACGAAAACGCCATGAAGCGAATGCTCGACTGCGCCGCATCCACCAGCGCGGCGAGCTTGTCCGCGACGCCGTCCTCCGATGAAAAATACGCCTGGATTGGCGTGCCGTTGATGTTGACGAACTGCTCGTTGGGGTCGCTGAACGTGGGCGAGGCCGCGCCGAACCGGCGCGCGGTGAACATCTCCTCAAACTCGCGCGTGTAGATTGCCGCCAGTTCCCGCGAACGGATAGCGATCACGTTGTTGTTGTTGCGGAAGGTCCCGTTGAGGGTCAGGTTCCACGCACCGGTCCACACCTGCTGCCCGTCGATGATGATGAACTTGTTGTGCATCAAGCCCTGCCGGCCATCGCTCACCACCGGGATGCCCACATCGATCAGTTGCCCCAGCGTGGACTCTTCGTCGTGCAGGCCGTGCTCGTCGTCGGCGACGACGCGGATACGCACATGCCGATCTCTCGACGCGCGCACCAGGGCGTCAGTAATCGAAGGGAGATTGAACTCAAACACGGCGAGATCGATAGTCGCCGTCGCCTCGTTAATCGCCTGAACCAGGTAGCGGTCAATCCCGTTCACGAAGAGAGCAGGGCTATCGCTGTTGACCGGCTCGGTGAAGTAAACCTGCCACCATTGCCCTGGCGCGACGACCGGCGTCGGGGTGGCGCGCCCGCCCAAAATCGATGGCCCCTGCGTCAGGGCGGCCCCGATTAAGAGCAAGACGGCGATGATAAACGCCACTACCCCGGTCGAGCGCGGGGGTCGGCTGCGGGCGGCGGCGGATAGCTGCCTACGAGTGGTTGTGGTGCGTCTCCGCTGGCTCATCGGGCGGTTGCTCCGGTTGGGCAGAGGGCAAGAGTTTGTGCAGAAGGAGAGTGACCGCCTCGCGGTCGGAGGTCACACCCTGGAGGTCAAGCGACTCCGCTGGCTCTGGAGACGCCTGCACCCCTGCCGACGACGCGCCCTGGAGCGTCGCGCTCATCGCTGCAAGACTGGCGAGGCGCGCGTTCAACTCGCTCGGCGTCATGTCGGCGCGCCGCGCGGCGAGCCGGCCCGCGTCTTTGATAATCTTGCGCACCAGGTGCCCCTGCTCGTCGAGTGCACGCGAAGCCTCACCGCTCGTTTCGGACGCCGGGGGCGCAGCCCTCATGCCGGGCGCGGCAAGGCGGGCAGCAATGGCCGCCACCTGCGCCAGCCCCCACTTGATGAGCGCCTCGGCTGCGTCGTCGTCCACGTCGTCGGTCAGGCTCTCGTCGCCGAGGATTTGTTCGCTGGCGAGGCGTCGCCAGTCGTCAAGCGCCTGATTCACTGCGCCGCCTCCAGGCCAATGGAAACACCGGTGCGCATTGTAACCGCGCCGGATGCTTTCTGCAACAGCGGCGGTTTGTTATAATGCATGTTACGCCTCAGACTTGCCCTTTTGGGAACTTGTGAATATAGTTCCAATTACCCCTGGACTGTACGAAGATTGTTTAGAATAATAAAGATAAGCCAGACAAAACCGCCGGCGACCGGCGCCTAGACTAGATAGGAAACGGCGACACCGATGGTAGAAGAGACGCAACCCACTGACCCGGAAGAACTGCTCAATATCGGCATTCAGGCGGCGAAAGCGGGCAACAAAGCCACCGCCCGCGTGATCTTCCAGCAGATTCTCGACCAGGATCGGAAAAACGAGCGCGCGCTGCTGTGGATGGGTTCGGTGGCCGAAACCCCAGAGGAACGCATCCGCTACCTGCGCGCGGTGCTCAGAATCAACCCCAGGAACAAGACCGCCCAAAAATACCTGGCGAAGCTGGAACAAGCCAGCAGCGAGAGCGACCGGCGACTCGTCAAGTACGGCCTGATCGCCGCCGGGGTAGCCGTGGTGATCTTGATCGTCGTGGTCATCGCCGCGATTGTGCTGACGAGTATCCTATGACCGCCAGGGCGCGCGGCTGCCTGGCAACATTGCCCTATACTGCCCATCAGTATAAGATATAGGAGATTTTCACGCCTTCTTAACCCTGAGTGGAGACGGCCTTGTCTGACAACGATCTCCAGACGCTTTTGGGTACCGGCATCCAGGCGGCGCGCAACGGCAACAAGCTGGTGGCGCGGCGCATCTTCGAGCAGGTGCTCGAACTCGATGACCGCAACGAACTCGCCTGGATGTGGATGGCCTCCGTCGTAGACACAGCCCGCGAGCGGCGGATTTGCCTGGAAAACGTGTTGGAAATCAACCCCAACAACGAACGCGCGATCCAGGCGCTCGCAAAGCTCGGCGGCCCCAAAGAGGCCAAACCCAAAGCCGAGCCGCGCAAACCGCCCAGCCGCGCACCGAAACCTCAGGCGAAAGCAGAAGGGGCGACGGCTGAAGAAGAAATCGACCTGGAGGCGCGGCTGCGCGGACAACCGGTACCGCCTCCAGCCGAAGAAGAGAGCGACCTGCAAGCCCGGTTAGGGGAACGCGCCCAACGGCCAGGCGAACCGGATTGGATGGCGGTTGTCTCCCAGCCGCCCGCGCCGAGTCCGCCGCGCGAGGAGCAGATCGACCTGGAGGCGCGGCTGGGCGGCAGCCGCCCGTCCTCCAGAGCCGCCGTCGAGTGGGAAGAGAACGACTGGATCAGCGCCGCGCCCACCGCAGCGGCGAAACCACCGGCGGGCAAGGCGAAAGCGCCCGCGGAAGCGCAACCGCTCGCCGAGGTTGGACCGCTTCCCGCAGGCCCGCCTCGCCAGCGGCGACGGAGCCGCTTCCGCCGGATTTTGGTCATCCTTGTCGGCGGGGCCATCATCATCGCCATTGTCACCGTCGCGGCCTTCTTGATCCGGCAACAACTCGGCCTCGACACGACCTTGCCGTTTACAGGCCCGACGCCGCCGCCTGCCACTGTAGAACCTACCAGAGTCCTGATTGTCGCGCCTGGAAGCGCAACCCCGGTCCCCACCTTCACACCATCGCCGACCTGGACGCCTCCGCCGTCCGCCACGCCCACCCCCACGCGCCTGCCGCTGCAAAGTTACAAGCTCGCCTACTCGGCGCTGGGGCGGCAGGAAAAAGATGAAAATCTCTACACCATTTGGGCCAGTGGCGACGACGACACCCTGACCCCGCTCACCGCCGAAGGCGCAAACGAAACGTGGCCGGCGGTCTCGCCGGATGGGAACCGCATCGCGTTTGTCGCTGACCAGCCCGGCAACCCGGAGCTTTACGTGATGAGCGCCGAGGGCGGCGACGCGACGCAATTGACCACACTGGGTGCCGAGAACCTGGAATCGCCTTCTTGGTCGCCCGACGGAACGCGCGTTGTGTTCAACGCCGATCCCGACGGCAACGACGAGATTTACGTCATCAACCTTGAAACCCAAGAACTGGTTCAACTGACCGACAACGCCTCCACCGACCGCGAGCCGGCCTGGTCGCCTGACGGCAAGACCATCGCGTTCGCCTCCGACCGCACCGGGCGCGGCTACCTGCAAATCTTCACCCTCCCGGCTGACTGCAACACTTTCTCCTCAGGGTGCGAGACGTATGTCTTCCGGCTGACCCAATCGCAGAATTCCAGTATGTCGCCGGCCTGGTCGCCCGACGGCGCGCAAATCGCGTTTGTCTCGAACCGGGTGTCGGCGGACGACCAGGACATCTACGTCATGCGCAGCGACGGCACAGACCCACGCCTGCTGACGCTCGAACAATATGGCGATCACGGCGCGGCGGACCTCAGCCCAAGCTGGTCTGCGGACGGGCGCTGGATCGCCTTCGCCTCAGACCGGGACGGCACCGGCTTCCAGATTCATGTGATGTCGCTGGATGGCACCGAGGTTTTCCAGGTGACATCGCAGCCCGGCAGCGCCTTACATCCCAGCTGGTTCCCCTAAAGGTCTCCCTGAGAAGCCTCAGACAAGGGGCTTAAGCCCCTTGTCCGTCCAGAGGGAACAGGCAGGTTCTGAAGCCTCAAACAAGGAATTGAGCGTGAGCGAGCAAGAACAACAGATCAACGAGCAAATGCAAAAAGGCATCGCGGCGGCCAAGGCTGGCGATAAAGCCACCGCGCGCACGTACTTCGAGCGCGTCATCGCTATCGACAAGAACCATGAAAAGGCGTGGTTCTGGCTGGCGTCGGTGGTCGAATCCGACGAGGAGCGCCGCGTCTGCCTGGGCAACGTGCTGTTCTTGAACCCCAACAACGAGCGCGCCCGCCGCCTGCTCGAAAAACTGGAGGTCGAGTCGGTCGAGGGGAAAGCGAAGAAAGAATCCGGCGGTGCGAGCGTCATCGCTGGCCGCCCGGTCGACCGTCGCGTGCTCATCGGGGGGGGGGTGGGGGGGGTGGTGATCCTGGCGCTGTTGCTGATCCTGCGGCCCGGCGGCGGCGGCGCGCCGGTGGCGCAAGCCACGAACACCCCCGGCGGCCCTACCAACACCCCCACCCCAACCGCCACGCGCGAGGTGTTCCCCACCTGGACGCCTTCCCCAACGGCGACGGTGCAGATCACCAATACGCCGGAGCTGCTGCCTTCCCCGGCAGGGATACCCGGCAGGTTGGTCTTCGGCTCTGGACCGCGCTTCTACGTGGACCGCTTCCTGCCGATTCACCACGCTGCCACCGACGGCAGCAACCGCGTCACGGTCGGGTCTGAAGAGAACCGGGGGCGCGGGCGCAACCCGGTCCTCTCGCCAGACGGGCTGAACATTCTCTATGAATGGGGCGCATCCGACGGCGTCAGCCTGCTGATGATCGTTGACCTGCGCGGCGAGAACCCGGTGTATATCACCGACAAAGCCGTGCACGAAGTCGAGAAAACCGATAGGAACGGCAACGTCACAACTGTCATGGAAGCGATCAACTTCGGCTCGGAGGAACAGCCGTCCTGGTCGCCCAACCGGTCTATTATCGCCTTCGCCGGGACGATGCCGATGAGCCTGACCCACCAAATCTACAAGCTGGAGATGAGCGGCGAGGAGCCGGTAGTCACGCAAATCACCGACAACGAGTTCAACAACACCTGGCCGGTCTGGTCGCCCGACGGACGCCGGCTCATTTACTTGACCGACCGGCGCGCCCAGGGCGGGGTTGACCTCCATATCGTCAA
>DAOTXU010000147.1:0-7720 GCA_034435135.1 Anaerolineae bacterium
CGTCTCGCCTGCGGCTCGACACCCCCTCTCCGCAAGCGGAGCGGGGGACGGGGGTGAGGTCGCCCGCCAACACGACAAGCACCACACGCACCGCGGTCGTTGGCTCAAAAGCTTGAATCACTTCCATGTCTGAGCTACTGCGCGTGCAACGAAAATGCAGATACAACCCCATTATCCTGAGCGCGTAATGGGGAAAATTCTTACTCTCTTGGCGGAAAATTCGGCCTACTTGCGTGGATGGACCGGATGGTTGACTGGAGAAGACCGCGCGGTGTTAACGGTTGAGGATCGCCCAGACGCGCCGGCGCAGCACATCAATCGACACCGGCTTTTCTAAGAATTCATCCACCTGCGCCACCGTGAGCGCAAAGACCCGGTCTTGTTCGCTGCTGAGCGCGGTGAGGATGACAACCGGAATCTCTTTGAGAACCTCGTTGGCCTTCATTTGCTGCACCACTTCCCAACCGTGCATATCCGGCATCATCAGGTCGATAATGACCAGGTCCGGCTCCAGGTTCTCAATCATCTCCAACGCTTCACGCCCGCTGTGAGCCATCACGGCGTCAACGCCGTCCAGCGCGCGCAGGGCATGTTCAATCAGCTTCAGGACGACCGGATCATCCTCAGCCGCGACCACTGTCTTGGTCTCACGCAACGGGGTCAGCGGTTTCTGTTCGGCGGGGGGCTTCGCCGGCCCCAGCTCATCCGTCCCAATCTCGACGAATGCTACCGCTGCCTGCTGGAACAAATCCGGGGCGGCGCGCTTGAGCGCTTTCAGCGCCGCCTCCGCTTCGCCCAAGGTTTCAAAGAGGTTGTTATCTTTCGCCGTGATCGCTACCCGCCCAAAGCGCTCCTCGACTGCATAATGGTCGTTCACCCGGAGCGCAGCCAGGCGCTCGCGCGCGCGTGACAACTCGGTGGCCGCTAAAGCCGTGTTCAGGTAAAACCGCTTCACGCGCTCATACCTCTCGGTTGTCGAAACTGGCCCACCAATGGTCTATCTCCTAGCTTACACGATACGACACGTGAACGCCAACACAAAACTCATCAATCGCTCATTCACGTATCTCAACAGAGCCGAGATTTAGCCAATCCGCATCCCCTACCGGCAGGCGAACGCCGCCCTCAGGCAGATACAGACCGACGCCCAACGTATACGCGCCCGGCGGCGTGTCCGGTGGCAGCAACAATGTGTAGCGATCCACAATCACCTCGCCCGGCGTCCATAAAGGAGTGGGGTACGTCCCATCAACCGGGGGGTGATCCTGCTGCGTGCGAATCGCGCCGTCGGGGTTGTAGAGGTGCACGAATACGGTGTAGCTCTCTTCTACCACCCGCTCTGACTGCCAGACTAGTTCTACCATCACCGAATCGCCCGGTTGCGCCTCGCGCGGGTGGATATTGAACCCGACCAGGCGGATGGCGTCTCCAAACAGCGCATTCACGCGCTCTTGAACCGGTGGCGCGGTGAACGTGCGCGTCACCTCCTGAACCGTCAGCAGCCCCAGGTCTACTTCCTTATCGCCCACGTTCAGGATCAAGGTATACGCGCCCGGCGTCAGGTCGCGCGGGAGCGCGCCGGCGTAGCGGTCCGCGACGACCTCGTTGGGTAGCCATTGGCGCGTGGGATACGCCCCGTGCACGGGCGCACCCTCCCACAGGAGCAGGCTATCGCCTCCGGCGGCGACGGCGCGGATGCGCACGCGCACGTCGGCGCGCGCGTCGGATTCGCCAGCTTGCCAGTACAACGTCAGAAACATGGGATCGCCGGGACGCGCCGCCGCCGTCTCGCGGTTCCATCCCAGGAGCCGCACGCCCTCCGCCACTTCCAGCGGGGTCCCGCCGGGCAGTTGATCGACCGACACATGTGGCCGGCCCACGCTCACGCCCGGCACCTCCGCCGCCGTGCGGACATAGCGACCCTGCGCCTCCACGACCGGCACAAGCGCGCCGGAGTCCGCCTTGACCCAGCCAACGCGCAGGACATAGTTATCCAGCGGCGGCGCGCCTGTCGGTGCGCGCACACGGACGTGCATCGCCAGCCACTCGCCCGGCTGCCAGGCGCGCGCGTCGCCCACGAAGACATGCTCCTTGCCCCATTGGAGGCCCCAGGCGTCGCGCAGGTCCAGGGTGAGGCGCAGGTCCTCCGGCGGCGTTGAAAGCACTTCCCAGTAAAGCGTCGCCTCGGCGTAGTCCCGCGCCGAGGGGTATACATCCGCGCCGCGCAGCGCCAGCAAGCCGCCGAAGTACGCCTCCAACAGGATGCCCGGCGCGGGGCGGGGCGCTGCGTCGGCTTCGAAGCGGAACACCTCGAACGCTGCGTCGCCGTCCGGCGCGAGCGGCAGACTGTCCAGGCGACCGGCATCGAGTAAATCAGACCACCTGTCCGCTGGCGCGGAGCGTGGGAAGACGTACAGCGCGCCCCCGTCTTCGGGCGGCAGGACCAGTACATCGCTGCCCAGGAGCCAGCGCAGCCGACCGTAATCGCGCGCCTTGACCGCCAGCGTGGGATGCTGATAATGCAGCGCAGCCACATAGGCAGTCTCGTCCGCGCGCGCGTTTGCGTTGAGCCAGCCGGCGGCGGCTTCCAAATCGGCGTCGAGCGCGAAGTACAGGTCAGCTCGCGGCGCCCATTCGTCGAAATACAAACGCCATGTGCCCAGCCCGCCGGCTGCCAGCGCCACCGCCGTCGCCGCCCACAAGATCGTCGGTCGCCAGCGCGCGGGAAGGAGCCGCGTCACCGCTTCTGCGCCGACCGCCGGCAGCCCGAACAGGAGCGGGATCAGCCCCACGCTGCGCACAAAACTGGGCGGCAGACCACGCACCGCCAATGCCGAGGGCAGCGACATGACCAATAGGTTCACGGCGAGCAGCGCGTAGCCCGTCCGCGTCACGGGGTCGCCGCGCCGCGCCGCGCGCCAGACGCTCACTGCCATCCCGATCCCCATCAGCGCGCCGGCCAGTGGGTCGAAAATCGGGCGATTGGGCAGGTTCCAGCGCACCTGCGGATCGCCCTGCATGAAGAACATCCCCGCCGTCAGCCGGATGGCTTCGGGGATGGGTACTTCGCCCGCGCCGTCTGAGGGACCCAGCTGCTCGATCCGCCCTAAAAACTGATCCGGGTGCATGAGGAAATAGGCCGCGAGCGGCGCCACCGTGAGCAAGGCTGCGACGCCAAAGGCGGCAAGCTGCCGGAGTCGCAAGCGCTTATCATCGGTCACCAGCAGCAGGAAAACCCAACCTGCCGCGACCACGAGCGGGAAGGCCCGCGCCGAGTAGTATGTGTAGAGCGTCAGCGCGCTGCACGCGCCCGCCGCCACGATCACGCGCCCCCAGCGCGCGCGCCGCAGACCCCAGACCCACAGCGCCAACGCGAGCGCCTGGACCGTCGCGGTGGTGATGCTCTCCAGCGCCAGCCGGCTGTGGATGACGTTCCACAGCGAGACCGCCAGCAGCGCCGCCGCCAGCGCGCCGACCGCGCGAGTTCCAAACCAGCCGCGCGTCGCCGGAAATGTCGCTGCGACCGCGACCACGCCGCAAAACGCCGCCGTGAGCCGCAGCGCGAATTCGCCGTCGCCCACCAGGCGCATCATCAGCGCCGAGAGGTAGAAGTACACCACCTCGCGCCCCCGGAATGCCTCGATGTGCACCGGCAGCGCGCCACGGTAGGCGATTTCGCCCGCCATGAGCACGTTCGCCGCCTCGTCGTAGTGCAGGCCCGGCGGCGGGTCCGGCAGCCCGGCGAGGCGCAACCCGGCAGCGACCAACAACACCGCCGCCATTGCCAGCAAGGTAAATCGCTTCAAGTGATGAGCCGTCAGCATTTAGCTCTTCGTTAGATAAGTTGGGGGCGCATTGGCATATACGCCAGACCTGGCCGCTCTGAAAGGAGCTAACAGCCAAATGCTAAACGCTAACCGCTACTTGCACAAAAAACGCCCGGCTGGTTTGCCGGGCGCGACATTCGACCCTTAGCGCGTCACCCCAAAGCAATCTGCACATCGTTGCCGACGACGCGCACTTCATACCAGGGCACCGGCTGGGTAGCCGGCCAGCTCAGCACCGCGCCGGTGCGGATGTCGAACGCGCCGCCGTGCCGGGGGCACTCGATGCGGTAGCCTTCGAGTTTGCCTTCCGCAAGCGGGCCGTCGTCGTGCGTGCAGACGTCGGCAATTGCGTAGAACTTGCCGCCCACGTTGAACAGCGCGATGAACTGGTCGTCCACTTCCACGACGATACGCTCGCCCGGTGGAACCTCGTCCACCGTGGCGACAGTCACGAACTCAGCCATGAAACCTCCTGACGGTAGTGGATGGTGGATGCTGAATTTGGGCATGGACAAGGGGCTTTAAGCCCCTCACCTTCATTGGAGCGTTGTCATTCGTCCTCTTCGCCGGGCCAGGCGGTCAGCCCGTATGCGCCGGCCTTGAGCACTTTAAGCGAGAGCAGCGCGCACTTCAGCCGCACCGGACTGATCGGGATGCCCAACATGCTGAGGATGTCCTCTTTGCCGAGATGCTTGAGTTCATTCAGGGTCTTGCCCAGAACCTCCTCGCCGAGCATGGAGGCGGACGCCTGGCTGATGGCGCAACCTTCACCCTCCCAGCCGAGGGCCACGACCCGGTTGTCTTGGTCCAGCTTCACCGTCAGATGAAGGTGATCGCCGCAAAGCGGGTTATCCTCTTCGTAGTCGATGTCTGGATTGTCCACCAGCTTCCAGTTGCGCCGGTTCTGGTAGTGATCCAGGATCAACTCACGGTACATGTCCATAGCGGGCTATTCCTTATGTCGCAAGACTAAAGCGTGAACACTGACTTGGCCCGGTAGATGGCCTCGATCAGACGGTCCACCTCCGCGTGGGTGTTATACAGGTAGAAGCTGGCGCGGGTGGTGGCTACCAGGTTGAACCGTTTGTGCAGCGGCATGGCGCAGTGATGGCCGGCGCGCACGGCCACGCCGTCTTCATTGAGCAATTGGGCCATATCGTGAGGATGGATCCCCTCTAACGTAAAAGCCGCCACGCCGCCCTTCTGGGAAGGTTCCGGGCCGAGCACCCGTAGCCCCGGCACCTCTTCCAGGCGCTCCAGCGCGTAGGCGACAAGCGCCTGCTCGTAAGCGTATATCCGGTCCATACCCACGCCGGTCAGGTAATCGACCGCCGCGCCCAGCCCCACCGCCTGCGCGATGGCCGGCGTGCCGGCCTCGAACTTCCACGGCACGTCGTTCCATTCTGCGCCTTCGAGCGTTACGCGCTTAATCATGTCGCCGCCGGCCAGGAAAGGCGGCATCGCTTCGAGCAGTTCGCGCCGGCCATAGAGCACGCCGATGCCGGTCGGGCCGCACATCTTGTGGCCGGAAAAAACCAGGAAGTCCGCGCCGAGCGCCTGCACGTCTACTGGTTTGTGCGACACGCTCTGCGCGCCGTCCACCAGCACCAGCGCGCCGGCGCCGTGCGCCGCGCGGACCAGGCCGCTCAAGTCGTTCACCGTGCCGAGCACGTTGGACATCTGCGTCACCGCGACCATCTTGACCGGCCCGTTGAGCAGTTCGTCCAGGTTGCTGAGGTCCAACAACCCGTCATCCGTCACGCGGATGTAGCGGATTTGCGCACCCCGCTCCTGGGCGATCAGTTGCCAGGGCACCAGGTTGGCGTGGTGTTCCATCTCGCTGAGCACAATCACGTCGCCGGGCGCGAGGTTGGCGCGGCCCCACGCCTGCGCCACCAGGTTGACGCTCTCGGTGGCGTTGCGCGTGAAGATGATCTCGCGGCGCGACGGCGCGGTGATGAACGCCGCCACCTTGGCGCGCGAGCCTTCGTAGGCGGCGGTCGCTTCTTCGCTTAGCTTGTGGATACCCCGATGCACGTTGGCGTTATGCTGCCGGTAGAACTCATCGATGGTCTCAATGACGGACGCGGGTTTCTGGGAACTGGCCGCGTTGTCCAGGTAGACCAGCGGCACGCCCGGTTTGACTTCCTGGTGAAGGATCGGGAAATCTTGCCGGATGGCTTCGACGTTTAACAGCGTCTCGACACTGACCATGTATGGCTCCAGGCGACTGTCCTCAATGTTGGCCTCATGTTGCAGATTATAACATGCTCCTCTCGCCGCTGTCATAAGCCTACGGTCCATATCTAAGAATGTGTTTGAAAAGGTCGCCCTTGCTTCCCCTCACCCCTAAATCCCCTCTCCCACAAGGGGAGGGTGTACTGCGGTTGGATTCCTGGACAGTTTTACACCGGATTTAGTAGAGGGTCGGGCAGGCTGATAGCCGCCATCGCCTCGAACTCAGCCGGGGTGAGATAGCCAAGCGCCGAATGAATACGCTCGGTCATGTACTCGACCTCCAGCCAGTGAGCCAGCTGCGCAAAAGCATCGTCGAAGTCCTGATACTCCGTATGGTCGATATGCTCCTCCTTCAGTGTCCGGATAAAGCGTTCGGCCAGACCATTCTCGGTGGGCTGACCGATGGCGGCCATGCTGATCTGGGTGGTTTCAGGCAGCAGGCCGGTGTAGTCCGGGCAGGCGTACTGCGCTCCCTGGTCGGAGTGATGGATGTCAGGCGCCGGGTGGCGGGCCAGCGCCATCTGCAACGCGGTGATGGTCAGCGCTTTCTCCAGGCTGCGGCTCAGGTGCCAGCCGCGCAAGCCGCGCGTGCAGGCATCCAGGATGACCGCCAGGTAGATAAAGCGGTGTCCGAGCCGGATGTAGGTGATGTCCGCCACCCACACCTGGTTGGGTCGGGTGATGTCCAACCCTTTGACCAGATTGGGGTAGCGCGGCAGGCTGTGGTCGCTGTCGGTCGTGACCACGCGCACACGCCCGACCGCGCAAGAATGATCAATCTGCTTCAGCAGCCGCCGGACACGGGTCTCGCCGACCGCCCACCCTTCCCGTTTGAGTTGCGCCCTCACCCGCCGATAGCCGTAGAACGGCCAGCGCATCAGCAGGCGCTCGATGGCTTCGAGGAGCGCCGCGTCTTCCGGGTTCACCACCGGCGCATAGTAGAACGTGCTGCGCGGGCAGTCCAGCAGGTCACACACCACGCTCGCCGGATAGTCCTGACGCAACTGCTGGATCATTGCCCGTTTCTCCCCGGCGGTGTGTCCAGCCAGCGCCTGGCTTTTTTTAGCACCTCGACTTCCATCGTCAACCGCCCCACCAACCGCTCCATTTCCGCGATCTGGCGCTCCTGGCCATCCTCGATGGTGGACCGTCGATCCTCGAAGATCTCTGCTGCCCGCTCCTGGAAGATGGCTTTCCACTTGTGGTACAGCGACTCGGTGATGTCCCGTTCCCGGCAGATTTGCGCCACGCTCTTCTCGCCTCGCAGCCCTTCCAGCACTGTGTCGAGTTTGAACTCCGCGCTAAACTTGCGTCGACTTTTCCGTGCCATGATCCTGGACCTCCCTGGAGCTATCATACTCCCTTATTGGGGTGTCCAGAAATCCGCCCGCACTACATATCTGCTCCCAATGCCTTATACACACCCGTTACTTTCAGCCCAGGGATATACCTTCTCAACTCGCCAACCCAATTGGGCAATTAATTCCATATCGGTCGTAAGAATTGTTGGTGTATAGAATCTGCTAATAGTAACTAAATGGTAGCTTCTCATGTTCCACTCCTCTATAATTCTGATTGATAAGATTTACAGATCGGCGAGAAAGGGGTTTCTTTGTCCAGATATTTCTCGTATTTTCGAATCTAGCTCCCCGCGA
>DAOTXU010000148.1:0-27040 GCA_034435135.1 Anaerolineae bacterium
CCCCTCTCCCGTATGACGGGAGAGGGGGCAAAGATACCCCCAATCTGGGTTTATAATCCCCTCTCCCCTTGTGGGAGAGGGGATTTAGGGGTGAGGGGAAGCAAGGGCGACCTTTTCAAACACATTCTGAGTCTTATGCTTTCGGTTAGGTATGGGGGTAGATCAATCTCTCTCGCCCGCCATCGCAGCGCCTTTCTGAGGAGAGTACCATGCGCGCCGTGCTTCAGCGTGTCAGCCGCGCCAGCGTCACTGTAGATGGGGAAGTCGTCGGGCAAATTGGGCGCGGCTTCGTCATCCTGGTGGGCGTCACGCACGGCGACGGCGAGGCGCAGGCGGCGTGGCTGGCGCGCAAGATCGGCGGGCTGCGCGTGTTCGAGGACGAGGTGGGCAAGTTCAACCGCTCGCTGCTCGACGTGGGCGGGAGCGCGCTGGTGGTGTCGCAGTTCACGCTCTACGCCGACGCGCGCAAGGGCCGCCGCCCGTCCTTCACTGACGCGGCACCCCCCGACGTGGCCGAGCCGCTCATCGAACGCTTCTGCGAACTACTGCGCGGGCACGGCGTCCCGGTGCAGACCGGGGTCTTCGCCGCGAAGATGCTGGTCGAGATCCACAACGACGGCCCGGTGACGATCATCCTCGACACCGAAGAGCAGGGGGGAGTGAACCACGAATAACACGAATTTTCAGACTGCCTGTTCAGGGCTTCGCTTTTGTTGTGGCTCGCACGATCTTGAAGCTTGAGCAGAACGCCGTCCGATCACGCGAATATCTGAATTCGTGCTATTGGTGTTATTCGTGGTTAATTCTGCTACGCCGGCAGGCTAAAGCCCCCATCGACCACAATCACCTGGCCGCGAATCATGGTCGCCTCCGGCGAGCACAGGAACGCCACCGCCGCCGCGAGGTCCTCGCCGGTCACCAGGCGGCCCGCCGGCGTGCGCTCAACGACGCCGTGCAGGTCCGCGCCGTAGCGCTCGGTGATGCCGGGGATGAAGCGCAGCGCGTCGGTAGCCACCACGCCGCCTGACACCGCGTTCACCGCGATGTTCAGCGGTGCCAGCTCGACCGCCAGGTAGCGCGTAAGCGCCTCCAGCGCGGCCTTGCTGGCGCCCACGACCACGTAATCGGGGAACACCCGGCGCGCGCCCAGGCTCGAAATATTGACGATGACGCCGCCGCCGCGCGGGGCCATCAGCCGGGCGGCGCGCTGCGCGCCGAACAGCGCCGCGCGCACGTTGATGTTGAGCGTCCATTCCCAGCCCTTGACGCGCTGCTCCAGCGCGGGCCGGTTGTAGCCGGAGGCGGCGTTGTTCACTAGGATGTCCAGCCCGCCGAACGCGGCCTCGGCTGCATCGAACAAAGCGCCGAGTTCTTCTATCGCGCCGATGTTGGCCTTCACCACCACCGCGCGCCGGCCCAGCGCGCGGACCTCGGCGGCGGTGGCTTCGGCCGGCGCGCGGTTGCGGAAGTAGTTGACCACAATGTCTGCGCCTTCGCGCGCCAGGCGCAGCGCAATGTCGCGGCCAATGTTGCGGCCACTCCCGGTGACGAGCGCGATCTTGTTCTCGAAGCGCATGGCAAGCCCACCCTGGCAGCGTTGGCGCGGCAAATCGGCTTAAGGATAGCATAAATCGCCGGGGAAAGCCGCAGCAGTTCTAACCCGATTCAAACCCTCCGGTTTAGAACATTTGTGCTATAATGCAATTCCCGACCCTGATCGCTGTCGCGCGTGGGGCGGTCAACAACCAGAGGTGGCAGCCATGCTCAGATGCGCCTGCGGTCGCGTACTGATCATTGACCGTTCAGCCTATCGTTTGATCTTACGTTGTCCGAAGCATGGTATTGTTTTGCGCTATTACGCAAACCCCAACAGCACCGCCGCCCCCCTCCGACCGCGCCGCTTACCCCGCGACTTGACCGACTAGGGTTGCGGACGCGCCCCATCAGTTGTATCCTTACCAGGATTTTTCAAACTATTTATACCCGTCTTCTTAAAGCTGGCGTCAACGACTGTATGCCGTAGGAACGCCGAAAAGTGAATGAGCCAATGGCGCACAATGATCGGTTTGAGGTAACGTTCTGGGGCGTTCGCGGCGGCTATCCCGTCCCCGGCCCCGGCACCGTCCGTTACGGCGGCAACACCACCTGTCTCGAAGTGCGGGTCGGCGAGCATATTATCATCATCGACGCCGGCACCGGCATTGTCCCGCTCGGCCACAAGCTCAGCGAAGAAGTGGCCCGACAAGGCAGCCAACTGACCGCGCTCGTGCTCCTCACGCACACGCACCACGACCACATCCAGGGGTTCCCGTTTTTCGCGCCGGCATACTCACCCGGCACGACGCTCAACATCTTCGGCCCCAAGCTTTTCCCCAGCGACCTGGAAGAAGTGCTCCGCAGGTCAATGACCTCGCCGCGCTTCCCGGTCTCGCTCGACGAACTGCCCTGTGAGCGGCGCATTGGCATTTTGCGCGACCGGGAGATGATCGTGCTCACCAGGCCGGATGCGCTGCCGCAGGTTGGGCACATTTTACGCGACCAGATGACCCCGCCCAATGACGCGGTCAAGATCACCGCCTTGCGCAGCCCGTCGCACCCCGATGGGATCACGTTCTACCGCATCGAGTATCAGGGCCGAGTGATGGTCTTCGCCACCGATACCGAAGGGTATGTGGGTGGCAACCAAAACCTGATCCGCTTCACGCAAGGGGTGGACCTGCTGATCCACGACGCCGAACTGACCGAGGAGGAGTACCTGAGCCGGCAGGGGTGGGGCCACAGCACGTGGCAGATGGCGTGCGACATCGGTCGCCAGGCAAGGGTCCAACGCCTGGCGCTTACTCATCACAACGCCATGCACAACGACGCTTTCCTGGACGCGGTGGAAAAGCAAGCCCAGGCCGAGATGCCCAACGCTTTTTTGTCAAAGGAAGGCATGACCATCGATTTATGCTGCTAGGCCCTTATATGCGCCGCCGGCCCCTTGCGGTGAAGCGGTGTTGGTTCACTATGGCTCCCACGACTGAAGTCGCGGGCTAATCCGCAATCCCGACTGCGCTGTGAATGCGCCGCCGACTTTCGTCGGCGGGTTGCGAAAAAAGAGCGCGCCAGCAGGGCAGGTTTCAGACCTGCCCTGCTTTTTGGTCTCCACGCGCCGGGCGCGCGCCGGGCTGTCCGCTTTTTGTCCGCTCCTTGCGCTTTCCGGTCTGCACAGGCCGCCCCTCACGCCTCAGACTGCAAACAGTCGAGGGCATGAGTTTGAGGAAAGGAGCGGTCATCATGGCGCAAGGCTATACCCCAGGACCGTGGCCGCCGGGCGGCTGATCGGCGGTCAAGTCGCGCAACCGTCGCCGGGCCAGCGCAACCACGTCAGCAGGGGCGACGCTGGTCGGCAACGTCTCCGCCAGTTTCAGCGCGGCTTCTAAGTGCGCGGCAGCCTCCTCGCGGAGGCCACGGCGGGCGTAGAGATCGCCTAAAGCGGAGAGGGCACTCAACCGCCCGCCGGCGTTCCCCAATCGCTGCCAGCCCTCCAACGCGGCTTGCAGGCAGTGTCTCGCCTCCTCCCATTGACCGTGCGCGGTCAGCCCTCTGCCCAGATACTCACGCGCCATCGCCAGGTCGTGGGCCATCTTGTGCGCTTCAAAATACCCGATCGCCCGGCGAAAGTGCGCTTCGGCCTCCGGCCACTCCTGAAGCTGTACGCATAAGTTGCCCCGCAAAACGTCCAGTAAAGCCAGCAGGTAATCCGCGCCGGCGGCCCGGTATATTTCGGCGGCGCGCCGGATCAGGAACATGGCCTGGGCCGGGCGATGGATCGCCTGTATGTAAATGTGCCCCATAGCATGTAACGCTTTCGCCTGGTCGAGCGCGCTGTTCACATGGTTGCTGTAGATATAGGACATCTGCGCATACTGAAAAGACTGGTGCCATGCCGAGGCGTCGCCGTGTGCACTGGCGTTCACCAGATACACGCGCGCCAGCATCGCCGGATCGCCGGAGCGCCTGGCCCAGAACAGCGCTTCGCCGGCATAGCGTATTGCCTCGTCGCGCGCGCCTTGCTTGCGCGCAACATCGGTCAGGCCGGCTAATCCCCGCGCCGCCGCCAGCTCGCTGTCCTCCCCCAATTCCTCGGCAATGCCTAGCGCCGTCCTGTAGGCCGCGAACGCCCGCGTCTGGTCATCTTGCACATGCGAGAGCGTCCCCAGGCGATCCCACACCTGTGCCTGCATCGCCCGGTCGCTCGATATTTGCGCGGCCAAGAGCATATTCAGCAACACGGGAAACCAGGCCTGCCCATGACCCCGCCAGCGCATGGTTGGGTCCACCGCCAGCCCCAGCTCAAACGCCTGCGCCCGCACCGACGCGATGTAAACCGCCTTCATCAAAGTCTGAATCACGGGTTTGCGCTCGGCCTCGATCTGGTCAAACGCGCCCTGACGCGCCAGCGCCAGCCAACGCTGCAACGCCTCGTTCACCTGGCGGACGTACTCCGGCCAGGGCGCGCTGGGATCGGGATAAAGATTGCTCATTCTTTTGCGTACAGGACGAGGACGGGCTGCTGTGCTTCCACCTACCCGCCCAACTGTAGCACACTCATGGGCCGCCGTCTAGGGGGCACAACGGCGCTGCGTCCCAACTTGGAATCCCCTGCTTGCGGCGGTATAGTATCCACCAACGACCCTATGACATCGAAACGTACTCCCATCCTGGGGCTGGTCGCCAGCCTGCTCATCGGCGCGACGCTGGCGTGCAGCACCACCGACCTGGGCATTGGCCGGCGGCGCGAGGACCCTACCGCCACCGCGCGCGCCTTCGCCACCACCACGCCTGGCGGCGTGATCTCGGTATGGCTGGTTACACCCGCCGGCGCGGACCTCCCGCCAGCCCCGGCAACGATTCAACCCACCGCGCCCGGCGCGATTGTCGCGCCGGTAGGCACAGCGACCGCCGTCGCCGCCGTGATCCAGACCGCCACCGCCCAGGCGCAGGCTCCGGCGCAACAGCCTACCTATCAACCCAACCAGTGCCCCCTGTCCGGCAACCCGTCGCCCCCTGGCCGGCCCCTTACTTTCTCGCAATACCCGCAGGCCATCGCGCAGTATCTTAGCGCCGGCGGCCCCGCCACGCTGCTTGAAGCAACCCTGCGCTCGTGGGACGCGATCACCGACGCGGGCGGCGTGGTCCAGGTGGACACCGACGTGACGGGCGACGGGTGGAACGAAGTCATCATTACCGTCCTCGACCCGACCCACGCCGACCGCCAGCCGCAGCCGGGGCAACTGCTGATCTTCGGCTGCGACAACGGCGGCTACCGGCTGCTCTACGCCTCCACCGCCGACCCCGCGATCAGCCTGCCGGTCTTCCTGCGCGTGGGCGACATGAACGGCGACGCCCGCGCCGAGGTCGTCTACCAGACGCAGCGCTGCGACTCCGGCGGCATGTGCACCGGCGAGGCGCAAATCTTGAGCTGGGACGCCACGCTCGGCAACTTCCAGCCGCTCAACGCCGGCCTTATCAGCGCGCCGAATGCGCAGTTCGGCGTCGCCGACGTGGAAGGCGACGGCGTGCTGGAGTTGACCGTCACCGGCGGCGCGAGCGCGACCGCGCTCAGCGGGCCGACGCGCACCACCACGCAAATCTGGGACTGGGATGGGCAGGGCTACCTGCTGGCGGTTTCCGAGAACGCGCCCCCGACTTACCGCGTCCACGCGGTCCACGACGGCGACGCCGCGCTCGCCGCCGGCAACTACCCCGACGCGCGCGCCGCGTATCGGCGCGTCCTGGAGGACGAGTCGCTGCTGCCCTGGACGCTGCCCAACGAGCGCGCGTACCTCAACGCCTACGCGCTTTACCGCCTGCTGCTGACGCACGCGCTCCGGCGCGACTACGGCCAGGCGCAGGCGACGTTCGACCGGCTGAACCAGCAGTACCCGCCGGGGACGCCCGGCGACGCCTACACCACGATTGCGACCGCCTTCTATAACGATTACGCCAACGGCCGCAACGTCGGCGCGGCCTGCGCGCAGGCGCGCAACGCCGCCGCGCTCCGGCCCGACGCGCTGTCGATCCTCAACAGCTACGGGACCGCGAACCGGCAGTACACGCTCACCGACTTGTGCCCGTATTAGCGGCTCGGCGCTCGATGCTCGGTTCTCGATCTGGAGTAACATTGATGCTCAGTCCCATCGGCCCGCCGACCTCCCGCCCAGTCATCAAGCGCCATCCCGCTTCCCCAATCCTTCGAGAGCCTGCGAGCATCGAGCGCCGAGCGCCGAGAAACGAGAGCCGACCATGACCGACCTGCTCGCCCACTTCCATAACAAATTCGACGACCTGCTCGCCCTGCTCACCGCGCTGGTCGAGCGCGAGTCGCCCTCCGCCGACAAGGCCGCGCTCGACCGACTGGGCCGCTACGTGGCCGGCCTGTGCCGTGACCTCGGCGCGGAGGTCACAATCGAGCCGCGAGATACAGTCGGCGACCTCGTGCTGGCGAAGTGGAACGCGGACGCGCCCGGAAAGCCCATCCTCGCGCTGATGCACATGGACACGGTGTGGCCCCTCGGCACGCTGGCGGCGCGCCCGCTCCGCCGCGAAGGGGACCGGCTCTACGGCCCCGGCGCGTTCGATATGAAGGGCGGCATCGCCTGCATCCTCACCGCCGTCAAGGAACTGCGCGCGCGGGGCCAGTTTCCAAACCGGCCCGTGTGGGCGCTCTTCACCACCGACGAGGAGACCGGCAGCCACCACTCGGCAGACTTCATCCGCGCGGTCGCGCGGCAGGCAGGGCTGGTGCTCGTGCCCGAAATTCCTTTGCCTAACGAGGGGCTGAAGACCGCGCGCAAGACCGTCGGCCACTACGAGATCACCGTGCGCGGACGGGCGGCGCACGCCGGCAACGAGCCGGAGAAAGGGATCAACGCCATCGTCGAGGCCGCGCGGCAGATCGAGGCCGTCGCTGCGCTGACCGACTTCGCGCGCGGCACGACCGTCACCCCGACGGTGATCGCTGGCGGCACGGCGGCGAACGTCGTCCCGGATGGCGTCGCCCTCACCGTCGATGTGCGCGCCTCTACTATGGAGGAGCGCGCGCGGGTCGAGCGCGCGATGGGCAGCCTCAAGCCGGCTCTCCCCGGCGCGGCGCTCGACGTGTGCGGCGGCTTCGACCGCCCGCCGATGGTCCGCGACGCGCTCATGGCCCAGACCTTCGGGCAGGCAGCGCAAATCGCCGCGCAGATCGGCCTCCCGCCGCTGGCCGAAGGGGCGGCGGGCGGCGGCTCGGACGGCAACTTCACCGCCGCGATGGGCGTCCCCACGCTTGACGGGCTGGGGCCGGCAGGCGCGGGCGCGCACGCCGCTGACGAGCACATCCTCGTGCCCGGCCTGGCGCGCCGCGCTGCGCTGATCGCGGGCATCTTGCTCCACTGGCCCGCGCGGTGAGCGCCGCACACCTTGACGCGCGCTGGCGCCGGCTCTCACAATCCTATAACCCAAAGTATATGGTGCGCATACAAAAGCCCACCCTGCAAGCCGCTCGTTAGCCACTGCTAACACCAATAGGCCTCTGGTCGTCTCAACAAGGGCCGGGGGAATGTGTATAATGGTCGTAGACTCGACGCAAAATGAAGACGGTCGCCGCGTGTGCGTAGAGACGACGCTATTGAAGTTGTACATGCCAGGCGCGACAGGGTGTTGTGAGCAGCGAACTGGCGCGGCTTACCGTTCGCATGTATCATTAAAAGTCACAAAAATCTGGAAAGAACTACCGCTGCGGTACCACCTCATTCCTTACAGCAGGGGTGCATGCATGAGCAGGGAGGTGCATGCATGGGCAAAGCCAGGATTCTGGTCGTAGAAGACGATTTCGACATCTCGAACATGCTGCGCATCTACTTCACCGGGCAGGGGTACGACGTTCAGGTTGCGCCCAGGGGCGGTGACGCGCTCACCCTCACCCGGCAGCAATTGCCGCACCTCATCATCCTCGACATCATGTTGCCGGACATGGACGGCTACACCGTCTGCAAGGAACTCCGCACCACCACGCGCACCAGCCATATCCCCATCATCTTCCTCACCCAACGCGACGAGCGCAGCGACAAGATCGCCGGCCTGGAACTGGGCGCGGACGACTACATCACCAAGCCGTTCGACATCGAAGAGCTGAAGTACCGCGTCAAGAACGCCATCGACCGCAGCGAACGCGAAAGCCTCACCGACCCCCGCTCCGGCCTGCCCAGCGGTCGTCTGATCGAGGACCAGTTGCGCAGCCTCATGCGCCAGGAGCGCGCCTGGACCTACACCGACGTGAAGATCAACTACTTCGAGCCGTTCCGCGATGTCTACGGCTTCCTGGCCGGCGACGAAGCGCTGCGCTTCACCGCCCTGCTGATCGGCGAAGTCGTGGACGAGCTTGGCACCCCGGACGATTTTATCGGCCACCCCGGCGGGGACAACTTCGTGATTATCACCTTCTCGCCGCGCCCCGAAGACCTGCGCGAGCGTCTCCAGCAGCGCTTCGACGAGGAAATTCTCACCCACTACAGTTTCATCGACCGCGAAGCGGGCAAAATCCTGGTCGATGACGGGGCCGGCGGCAAGCGCGAAGTGCCGCTGATGACCCTCTCCGTCGGCCAGGTCTCCACCGCCACGCGCCAGTTCGCCGACATCCGCGAAGTCACCGAACTCGCCGCGGAGAACCGCCGGCGTGGCAGCGACGGAGCCGATAACGTCGAGACAAGCTGGTAAGTCAACGGGCAATGGAGGGCAGCACGGAGGGGCCGCACCATTTGTAGATGGAAAGGATAGCAGCGCGCCCCGACCGCGCTCACGAACATGGATATAGGGTTTGCACTTGTCTCCATCGTGTCTGGGCTAGGGCTGATGCTCCTGGTCTACCTCGCCGCCCGCCAGCGCGCCGATCAGACCGCGTTGGAGACGCGCCTCACCGCGCCAACGCCAATCCCGGTCAGCCTGGTCTCCATTGACGACGCGGTTGTCGTCGCGCGCGAGGGGGGGCGCGTTGTTTATGTCAACCCCACGGCGCGCCGGTGGTTCGGCCTGGATGGGACTGAACCCGACCTGTGGCTGATGTCGCAACAGGCCAGCCCGGTCAACACGTTCTGGGAGCTATTCTCCGCGCCGGGCCGCGCCACCTTCCGCCTGGGCGACCGCCAGGTCGAAGCGACCTCGCACGAAATCCAAACCGAGACCGGGCGGCAACTCATGGTGGTGTTCCACGAGCGCACCGCCGAAGACCTGACCCACCAGCGGCTCGACCCGTCGCGCGCCATGGTCGTCATCAGCGACATCAGCCAAACCATCAGCGCCAGCCTGCACCTGAGCGAAACCCTCAACTCCATCCTTGCCAGCGTCGCGCGCATCGTGCCGTATGACGCGGGCGAAATCTGCTTGTGGGAACCCGAACGCGAAACCCTGCGCCCATTGGGCCGCGCCGGCGACCCGGAATTCCTGGACCCGCTCGAACGCGCCGGCGGCGAATACCATATCGACGACGGCTACACCGGCTGGCTGGCGCGCTACCGCCAGCCCTTGCTCATCGGCGAGGTCGCCGCGCGCACCGACGTACAGCCCAAGTTTATTAACCCCAACGACCCTTTTCGCTCTTACGTAGGCGTCCCGCTGCACGTCGGCGACCGGTTTATCGGCACGCTGGAACTGATCAACCGCGCGTATAACGCCTTCGATCACGACGACCTCTTTTTGCTTCAGGCGGTAGCGGGCCAGGCCGCCATCGCCATTGAGAACGCCCGCCTCTACGAAGAGCAGAGCGAACGCCTGGCCGAACTCAGCGGCCTGCAACAGATCGCGCAGACGATGGGTGCGCTCACCGACTCGCGCCACCTCTACGCCCAACTCAGCGAGCGCATCGCCCGCCTGATGAACGTCGAGATGTGCGGCGTGCTGCTCTACGACGAAGAGGCGCACGCGCTCGTCGGGCAGCCCCCGTTCTTCGGCGTGCCGGAGACCGTTGTCAACATGTATCGCCTCCCGCTGTCCAACCCGCGCGTCGCCAAAGCCCTTTGGGGCGAGTCCGACGCCTGGTACAGCAACGACGTGCAACATGAAACCATTGTGCGCGAACTCGACCTGACCAACCTGGCGACGGTTGTCGGCGTGCGGACTACAGCCATCGCGGTCATGATGGTGGGCGGGCGTCGCATCGGCGCAGTGCAAATCGCCAACAAACGCGACGGCTCCGCCCTCTCCAACGACGACGCCTCGCTGCTGTCCATCTTTGCCGCGCAGGCCGCCATCGTGGTTGAGAACGCCCGCCTCTACGAGGCCGAACAGCGCCGCGTCGAAGAACTCGGCGGCCTGCAACAAATCAGCCAGGCCATCGGCGCGATGAGCGATCCCGATGAACTCTACTCGCAGATCAACCAGCGCATCGCCGAGTTGATGGACGTGGAGATGTGCGGCGTGCTCCGCTATGACCTGGCGCAGCAAGCCCTCGTCAGTCAGCTCCCCTTCTACGGCGTGGCCGACGAACTGGTGAGCCAGTATCGCATTCCGGTTGAAGAAGGGAGCCGCACCCATGACCTGTTCCAAACCCACGCGGTCTGGTACACGAACAACGTCGCTGAGAACGAACTGGCGCGCGCGACGGGGTTGGACAAACTCGCCGAGGTCATCGGCGTGCAGCAGACCTTGTTTGCCGTCTTGAGAGTCGGCGGGCAGCGGTTGGGCGTGGTGCAGGCGTCAAACAAGCGCACCGGCGAGTTCACGGAAGCCGACGCGCGTATCCTTTCTATCTACGCCGGGCAGGCCGCCGTCATCATCGACAACGCTCGTCTCTACCGCGAGAGCCAGCAGCGCGCCGAGGAGGCCGAGGGCCTGCAACGCATCGCGCAACTCGCCAGCAGCGCCCTCACCCTTGACGAGATGTTCGGCCAGGTCATGGCCGAGGCCGTCCGCCTGCTCGACGCCGAGAAAGCGGCGGTGATGGTGTTGGACGAGCGCCGGAATCTGCTGCGCGCTGAGCCGGCGTCCCTCTACGGCGTTCCCGCCGAAGAAGCGCGGCATTTCCACCTCGACCCCAACGCCGACGGCTTGGAAGACGCCGTGTTCCGCACCTTGCGCCCGTTCGTCTCCAACGACGCGCTCACCGACCCGCATATCCCGCCCACGTACAAACCTCTTTTCGAGCGCTACCAGATTCACCGCGTCATCTCCGCCCCGCTCGTCATCAAAGACCGGGGCGTGGGTGAAATCCTGGTCGCCAACAAAGCCGGGGGCGACTTCACGCCGGGCGATGTTCAACTCCTGGGGGCCATCGCCACTCAGTTCGCTGGCGCTATCGAACGCGCCCGCCTCTACGAAGCCACCGACGAAAACCTGCGCCAGCGCCTTGAGGAACTCAACGCGCTCGCCCACATCAGCCGTGAACTGAACGCCACCCTCGACCTGGATCACATTCTCGAAGTCATCACCGAAGAAGCGCTCTTCACCACCCACGCCGACGACGCCCGCGTGGTGCTGTTAGCCCTGCGAGACCTGTGGCCCGACCCGGACCAGCCGGCCATCGACCGGCGCGTGGGCGGCACGGGCAAGCTTGACGGCCTAGCGGACATCGAGCGCCAGGCCGTCGCTACCGGCGCAGAGGTGTGGATCACGGACTACGCCGACAGCGACCTCGCGCCTGCGCCGCCTGAAGCGGCCTCGGCGCTGGTAGCGCCCATTTTGCACGAAGGGCGCGTGGTGGGGCTGGTTCACCTCTGGGCCAGCGCGCCGCACCATTTCGACCGGCGCGCCCGCAGCTTCGTACTGTCCCTCGCGGACCAAGCCGCCATCGCGGTGGGCAACGCCGAGCTTTATCGGGAACAGTCGCGGCGCAGCGAACAACTCCGGCGGCGCGCCGAACAACTGAGCCAGATTTACAATGTCAGCCGGATGCTGCGCGGCGAGCAACCCTTGCAGGCCATCCTTGAGGCCGTCGCGCGCAGCATCCAGGAGACGGTCGGCTTCAACGTGGTGCTCATCAGCCTCCGCGACGAAGACGCCCAAAACACCTATGTGCGCACTGCCAGCGTCGGCGTCCCGGAAGCTGTGCTCGAAGAGTTGAAGCGTGCGCCGGTTCCGATCGAGCGCATTCAAAGCATGATGCGCCCGGAGTTTCAGATCAGCGCTTCCTACTTCCTGCCCGCCGAACGCGAGGCAGAGTGGCGACCTCCAGACCTGGACACCTACACGCCAATGGAAATCGCCATCGGCGCGAGTTTGGGCTACTGGCAGCCTGAAGACATCATGCTCCTTCCGCTGCGCACCGTCGCGGGCGAGATGGTCGGCTACATGACGGTAGACGACCCGCGCGACGGGCTGCGCCCCACCAAAGATGTGGTCGAACTGCTGGAAATCTTCGCCAGCCAGGCCGCCTTCGCGGTCGAGACCGCGCGCCTCTACCAGGGGCTTGAAGAACGCGCCGAGGAACTCAGCAGCAGCCTGGCCGAACTCGAACAGAGCTACCGGCAACTGGACGAAGTTTCGCAGAACCTCCAGCGCAAAGATGAGGAACTGAGCGCCGTCAACCGCCTGTTGGAGTTGCGCGCCGCGCGCCTGCTGGCGCTGCATCGCGTCACCGAGGTCGTCGCTTCCGCCGGCGGCGAGGGCGAGGCCGTGCTCCAACCGATGGCGAGCGCGGTCGTCGATGGCATGGGTGTGGACCTGTGTGGCATTGCCCTGGTCGAGGACGACGGCGCGCTGCGGTTGGCGGCCCTCTCCGGGCTGGTGCCTGGCGGCGTCGAGCCGGAGCAGATCCTCAACCCCGAAGGCCCGCTGGCACAGAGCATTCTGCGCGAGCGACTGATCCTGGTCGCTGATGTCCCCACCAGCCCCTGGGCCGAGAACCCCGCCGTCGCCGCTTTCAAACTCAGCACGTTTGTCGCCGTGCCGATCCGCGTGGAGAACGAGTTGCGCGGCGCGCTGTTCTGCGGCAGCCGGCAGATGGGGCTGAGCTACACCCGCGAAGACCTGGACCTGTTCGCCATCCTGGGCGACCAGATCGGTTACCTCTACACCAACGCCAGCCTGCTGGAAGCACTCCACCGCGAAGCCGCCGCCACCCGCCGCGAGCGCGACCGCCTGGAAGCGCTGCATGTCGTCGCCAGCCGCACGCAGCAGGCGCGCAGCGTGCCGGAACGTCTCCAGATCGTCGCCGACGGCATCCGCGCTGCCGGGTGGGACCGGGTGCTCATCACCCTGCGCGACGAGACCCTGGAGGCCACCGCGCTCATCACCGCCGGCTACGCAGAGGAGGAAGTGCAAACGCTGCCCACAACCATGACCCCGGCGTCGGTGTGGCGCGCGCGCTTCGCCGACCCCGGCTTCAAGGCGTTGCGGTTAAGCGCGGCTTACTATCTACGCTACGACAACCCCTGGGTCGTTGAACACGTGTGGGGCGGCGTGCCGCCCGAACATGAACCCGTAACCAACGGCGAGTGGCACCCGCTCGACCTGGTGGTGATGCCCCTTTACGGCTCCAGCCAGCAGATCATCGGCTTGATCGAAATGGCCGCCCCTGCGGATGGCGTGCGCCCCACCGAGGTCACGCTGCGCCCGGTTGAGCTTTTCGCCAACCAGGCCGCTTCCACCATCGAGATGACGCGCCTGGTGATCGAAACCATGCGCACTGCCGATGAAGAAGCGCTCATCAGCGAGATTATGGAGGCCGCCGCAAGTTCGCTTGACCCGATTGCCATCACCCAGGCGGTCGCGCGTGGGCTGCGGCTGCTCGTGCCCTACACGTATATGAGTGTGGCGCTCATCAACGTCAACCGCACGCGCTTTGATCTGCTGGTTATCGAAGACAAACAGGCGGAGGTCGTCGTCAGCCGGCACGCGACCCTCCCCCTTGAAGGCACAGTCGTCAGTCGCGCCTTCGACGCACAGGCGACGCACGTCTACTACGCCAATCAGGACCCCGCCGACGCCTACGCCGATCTGCGCGAGTTGTACGCCGCCGGCCTGCGCACGGTGATGATCGTGCCGATGGTCGTCGGCGGCCACTCTGTCGGCACACTGAATGTCGCCACCGAGCTTGACGAATCCTACGGCTTTTCCGAGCACCAACCCCTCATCCAGCGCATCGCCAACCTGACCGGCGTGTCGCTGGAGAACGCGCGCCTCTTCCAGGAAATTATCGACCGCGAGCACTTCGCCGCGAATCTCAACCGGCTGGGCATGGCGCTGAGCGCCACGCTTGACCTGGACGCGGTGCTCAACCTGATCGCGCAGGAGGGCCTCTCGGTGTTCGGCGTTGACAACGCCTTCATCTACCTGGTAGAAGGCGACGAACTGGTCGGCGCGGCGGCGGCCAGTCCGCACCAGGACGGCTTCCTCGGCGTGCGCCTGCCGGCCAGCCCCCCGGACACGCTTGAAGCGCGCGTCGTGCACGACCGCAGCGCCCAGTACGCCAACAACGCCATGGAAAGTGAGACGGGCGTTGATGTCGCGCGCCGCTTCGCGCTGAAGTCGGTGATGGGCGTGCCTTTGCTCCGCCAGGGGGCGGCTCTGGGCGCGATTATCCTGGCCGACTCCGACGACGCCCTCCACTTTGGCGATGCCGACATCGAGAAAGTTTCCATCTTCAGCACGCAGGCGGCCATCGCCATCGCCAACGCCCGCTTGGTGGAGGAAACACAGCGGCGCGCCGCGCAGCTATCCACCCTTAATGAGGTCGGTCGCGCGGTGTCCTCGCTGCTGGACGTGGAGGGCGCGCTCGAAGTCATCTACCAGCAGGTTCAACGCAGCCTGCCGCTGGACGCCTTCTACGTCTGTCTATACGACGCGGCTACCGAGACGGTGTCCTACCCGCTGATTTACGACGCCGGACAGCGCTACGAGGAAGGCCCCGGCAAGCTGCCGACCGGCACCGCCATCGCGCGCGTCATCGAAACCGCCGAGCCGATCATGATTAACCGCACGGCGGAAGAACTCGCCACGCTCAGCGCCGCGAGTCCAATCGGCGACCCATCCAGAGTCTCGGCGTCGCTGCTCTTTGTGCCGCTTCTGGCGGGCGCGCGCGTGATCGGGGCGATCTCGGCGCAGAGCTACAGCCTGAATGCCTATCACGAAGAACACCTGGCGCTGCTGAGCGGCGTCGCCAGCCAGGCCGCGATTGCCATCGAGAACGCCCACCTGGTGGAGGCTGAGCGCCAGCGCACCGCCCAGCTTGAGGCGCTCACCCAGGTCAGTTCGGAAATGACCGCCGTGCTCGACCGCGACGCCATCATCAACCTCGTGCTCGATCAACTGGCCCGCGTCGTCGATTTCGACAGCGTGGCGCTGTGGCTGCGCGAAGGCGATCAACTGCGGGTGGCGGCGGTGCGCGGCTTCGCCGAGGCGCAACACCTGCTCGGCGTCACCGTCCACGTCGATGAGAGCCGCCTGTTCCAGGACATCGCCGCCAGCCGTCAGGCGCTTTGCGTCCCCGACGTGCTCGAAGACGAACGCTTCCCTGCCGCCGAGGAGCGGCCTGCACGAAGCTGGCTGGGCGCGCCGCTCATCAGCCAGGGCGAAGTGGTGGGCCTGCTCACCCTGGACAAGATCGAGCCGCGTTTCTACCAGCCGCACCATGAACAACTTACCCTGGCGTTCGCTAACCAGGTCGCGGTGGCGCTGGAGAACGCCGGCCTCTACGAAGCCGAGCAGCGTCGCGCCGGGGAACTCGACCGGCAAGGGCAGCGCATGGCGCTGCTCAACCGGGTCTCGCAGAAGATGGCGCAGAGCCTCGACATCGAGAACGTCTTGGCGGTCGCCCTGGAGGAAATGAGCCGGGCGCTCGACGTGGATCACGCTGAGGCCATACTCTTTCACTTCGAGGCGGGGGTGGGGCGCCGGCGCGCCGAGTACCCCCGACCGTCCGTCCCCAGCGCCGCCACCATCCCACTTGAGGCCAACCCCGTCGTCGAACATGTGCGCCTCGCGGGCGCGCCGCTCGCTATCGAGGACGCGCAACACGACCCGATGCTGGAACCGGTGCGCGACGTGATGATCGGCGCAGAGGTCAAGTCGATCCTGATCGTGCCCATGATCGTGGGCCAGAACATCATCGGCACCCTGAGCCTGGACGCGATCAAAGCGCGCCGCCACTTCGAGCCGGAGCAGATCGAACTGGCGCAGACCATCGCCAACCAGGCCGCCGTCGCGGTGCAGAACAACCGGTCCTTCGAGCAGACCGTGCTGCGCACGCACGAACTCGAAATGCTCTTCGAGGCCGGCGTGGTCACCTCCAGCACGTTGGGCCTGGACGCCGTGCTGAACGTGGTCACTGAGCAGATGTTCCAGGCGCTCGAAGGCGACACGTGCACGATTTACTTCTGGGACGAGATTAACCAGTTGCTTGAGGTCGGCGCGCACACCGACCGCCGGCCCGACGCTCCGCTCCAGCTTGCGCTGGGCGCGCCCCTCGAGCTGAGCGATTATCCCCGGCGCGCCCAAGCGCTGACGGAGCGCGACCATTTCATCGTCGCGCTGCAAAACGAGAACGACGACCCCAACGAACTGGCGCGGCTCCGTGAGCAGGGGATGTCCAGCCGCGTCGTGATCCCGCTGGTCGTGCGCGAGGAACCCATCGGCCTGGTCGAGGTGCAGACCGCTAACCCGCAACACATCTTCAGTTTGAACGCCGTCCGGCTGGCGCGCACCATGGGCAACCAGGCCGCCATCGCCATCGAAAACGCGCGCCTGCAATCGGAAGCTTACAAACTGGTCGAGGAAACCTTTGCCTTGCAGGAGGTCAGCCAGCGTCTCTCCCAGGTCACGGTCAACCTGGACTCGATGTACGCCGTGCTCAAGGCGCAGTTGCCCACCCTGCTTAAAGCCCAGGGGATGTACGTGGCGCTATACGATAGAGAGCGCCAGCGCATCCACTACCCGTTCGCCATGCGTGACGGACAACCGGAAAAGCTGCGCGCGCACGCGCTGCGCAACGACATTGTGTCGTGGGTCATCCGTAACCGCTCGTCTCTGGTGGCCGGCGGCAGCAGCGAATTCGGCAACCTTGAGGCCGTCATGCACCGCGAGCGCATCGAGCACTGGGAGAAGGGCCTGGTCGCTTACTGCGGCGTGCCGGTCGCCGCCGGCGATGAAGTGTACGGCGTCCTGGCGGTGCGCGATTTCCACAACCCCAACGCCTTCAACCTTTCCGACCTGCCGGTGCTCGAATCCGTCGCCGGCCAGATCGCCGCGACGTTGCAAAAGGCGGGTCTCCTGACCGAACTGGAGGACCGCGTCCGGGCGCGCACCGAGGAACTCGCCGCCGAGCGCGACCGCAGCGAAACGCTGTTCCGCATCACCGCCGAGCTTGGCACGACGCTTGATGTAGACCGTGTGCTCAACCAGGCGCTTGACATGATGACGCGCGCGGTGGGCGCGGAGCACGGCACCATCCTGCTCATCGACCCCACCACCCGGCAGGTGACGCACCGGACGTATTTTAACCGGGTCTCGACCGACGGCGCGAACCTGGTCGATCTGGAAGCCAGGCTCACCGAGTGGGTGATGGATCACCCTGAAACGCTGCGGATTGCTGACGTGAGCGCCGACCAGCGTTGGTCGGCTGACGGCGGCGACTCCGCGCGCGCGGTGCTGGCCGCCCCGCTGATTCAGCACGAGGATTTGCTCGGCCTGATGGTGCTCTACAGCACCCAGCCGGCGACCTTTGACGAGGCGCACCAAAAGCTCACCACCGCCGCCGCTGCACAGGTCGCCTCGGCGGTGAATAACGCGCAACTGTACCGCCTCACGCGCGAACAGGCCGAGCGCCTGGCCGAATCGCTGCGCCGCGAACAGACCGAGGCCGCCAAGAGCCAGGCGGTGCTCGAAGGTGTGGCGGACGGCGTGATGGTCGCTGACAGCCAGGGCATCATTTTGCTGTTCAACAGCGCCGCCGAGCGCGTCCTCGGCCTGAGCCGAGAAGAAGCCATGGGCCGGCACATCCGTGAACTCGCCGGCGTCTTCGGCGGCGCAGCGAGCGCTTGGCTCAAGACCATTGAAACCTGGGCCGCCGACCCGACCAGCGTCGAGCAGGATTTCCTGGAACAGCGCGTCGAACTGGGCCGACGCTTCGTCAACGTCCGCCTCTCGCCGGTGACGATGGGCGCGCACTTCCTGGGCGTGGTCTCCGTGATCCGCGACATCACCCGCGAGGTGGAAGTGGACCGCCTCAAGAGCGAGTTCGTCTCCACGGTGTCGCACGAACTGCGCACACCCATGACCTCGATCAAGGGTTACGCCGACCTGTTGCTGCTGGGCGCAGTCGGCCCGGTGGAGGAGCGGCAGGCTGGTTTCCTGCAAATCATCAAAAACAACGCCGACCGGCTGAGCATGTTGGTCAACGACCTGCTCGACATCGCCCGCATCGACCAGGGTCGCGCCCGGCTGAATCTCGCGCCGGTCTCGCTGCAAGACGTGATCGACGACGTCATCAAGCACCTGCACGGGCGGATCGAAGATCAGAGCAGGCCGATGAACGTTCGCGTTGAGATGCCCGATGCCCTGCCGCCGGTGATCGCCGATCACGACCGGCTGACGCAAATCGTCACCAACCTGGTCGATAACGCCTTCCAGTATACGCCCGCCGGTGGAAACATCGCCCTGTCGGTGTCGATGCACGGTGACATGGTTCAGATCGACGTCGCCGATACCGGCATCGGCATCGCACCGGAGAACCTGGAGCGCGTGTTCGAGCGCTTCTACCGGGGCGAGGACCCGCTGGTGATGGAAACGCCCGGCACCGGGTTGGGGCTGGCGATCGTGCAGAATCTCGTCGAGATGCATGGCGGCAAGATTTGGGTCGAAAGCGAGCTGGGGAAAGGCACGACGTTCTCGTTTACGTTGCCGCTGCGCCGCAAAGGCGATACGTTCCCCGACAAGGACGAGAGCACAGCATAATTGGGGAGATCATGGCTAAAATACTGGTTGCCGAAGACGAACGCGACATCCGCGACCTGATTACCTTCACGCTGCAATACGCCAAGCACGAGGTCGTGACGGCGCAAAACGGCATCGAGGCGGTCGAGCTGGCGCGGAAGGTGAAGCCGGACCTGATCCTGATGGACGTGCGGATGCCTAAGATGACCGGCTACGAGGCGTGCGCTGAACTGAAGAAGACTGACGCGCTGAAAGACATCCCCGTCGTCTTCCTGTCGGCGAAGGGACAGGATCAGGAGGTGCAGGCCGGGTTGGATGTAGGCGCGGTCGCTTACATCCTGAAGCCGTTCGCGCCCGACCAGTTGACGCGCCGGGTCGCCGAGTTATTGGAGAATGCGGGCAAGCGCTAAGCCTGGATGGGCAGGTCCATGAGCGCGGTAACGGTCGATAACGAACTGGTCCATTACGAAGTGCTGGGACGCGGACGCCCGGTCATCTTCGTACATGGCTGGTTAGGTTCGTGGCGCTACTGGATCGCCACCATGCAGCAACTCTCGGTCAAGTTCCGCACCTACGCGCTGGACTTGTGGGGTTTCGGCGACAGCAGCAAGAGCTTCGCCGCGGGCGAAGACCGCTACGCGCTGGAACAGCAGGTTCAACTCCTGAACAGCTTCATGGAGCGCATGGGCATTGACCGGGCCGCGCTGGTCGGTCATGGGTTGGGCGCGACGGTAGTCGTCCAATTCGCCGCCGCCAACCCCAGCCGGGTGCCGCGCATGGTCGCCATCAGCCCGCCGGTGCTCGGCGGCTGGCTCACACCTGATCTGACCACGATGTCGATTGCGCAGCTCACCAGCCTCGCCGCGCGCAGCGTGACCGACTCCAGCACGTCGATGCTGTTGGAGGCCGAGGTCGCCAAGGTCGATCCGCAGGCGGTGATCCGCAGCGCGCTGCACATCCGGGGCGAGGACACCGGCAATGGCCTGCCCATCGACCTGCGCCCCTCCATTCGGACCATTCTCGACACGGCCACCGAGCCGCCCAACATGCTCATGGTGCTGCACGGCGCGCAAGACGCGCTGGTGAAGCTCCCCGAAGACGATAGCCTGGACGAACTCGATAAGCACGAGCGCTTTGTCTTCATCGAACTGGAAGACAGCCGCCACTTCCCCATGGTCGATGAGAACGCGAAGGTCACGCGGCTCCTCACCGAGTTTCTGGATTTGAAGCCCGGACAGAAGCTCAAAGACCTGCAACCCAAAGACCAGTGGCGCCGCCGGATGCGGTAGGATTCGGCGTCAGTCGCGTCCCAAAGGCCCCAAGCTTTCTACTCATTCGGCCCGGGCAGAATCAGATATTCTGGCACTTCGGTCTTTGACAGCCGGAAGCTGGAGGTCCAGCCGGGCGGCGCTGGATGTTCACTTCTAAGAAGATTCTCCCACTCCATGTCATCCAAACGCACAGGTGGAGAGCCTTCTTTGAGAACTTCATAATATGTGAACGCCGGCCCGACATACATGGTCTGGCCTTCGTCGGTGTTCACGATCATCGCCGCCAGAACCGGGTCGCCGGTTGCGACGTGCAGCACGCCGGGCGGCAGAAGTGCAGGGATTTGGGGATCGTTGTTGAGATTGGTATGCACATCCGCAACCAGTATAGAACTATCGTCGTCCCAGGGGAGCAGGTCGGTGTACCAGCCATCCCATTCCTCGATTGGCGGCTCTCCACATACATTCGATAACTTGATGCTCTGACGAATCACGACGCTTTTGACGAAAATCTCCTCCTCCGGCGTGAATGGCTCCAGGCGCAGTTCTTTCTGCGCCAGGGTTTCCAACTGCAAAGCAATCTGCTCCAGGGTGTCGAAGTAGGCGAGCGCGGTCTGGTAGAATGTCAGGCCTTCTTGAGTGAGCCTGCTCGTATCCAGCTTGTCGAACTGCGCCTTGCCGAATCGCGCATAGTCGGCCACCGCCGCGTAGAACGCCGGGTACGGTTCGACATAGCCGGCCGGGTATGAGCAGAGGATGCCTATCGTAAAGGAGTGCTTGGCGTAAAGGATGTTATCGTGCCGCAACTGCGCCCACGACGCCAGTTGCGTATGGAGCGCCTTGTCCGCCCACGCGGCTGTACGCATCGCCTGCGGATAGGCTTCGTCCGTCGTCTGCACGTTCAGGGTGCGGATCGCGCTTAACCATAGATTGTAGAGGCTGCCTCCCCAGAACTCAGGGCTGTAGTCGTAGATCTCCGCGCGCAGTGCGGTAAGCGCGTCCTGATACCCATATCGCGTCAGTTCGTCCTCCAGGTGCGCGACGGCGCGCTCGTTGCCCATGACCGCCATTACGTCCAGCGGGCTGGGATAGGGGCGCAGCACCTTGTCGCCATTGACGATGAGCCGGTCAAACACGAGGTTGCTCATGATGTACGATTCCGGCGTGAAACGCTGCCCCATCAGCATAAAGCTCACGGGCCGGGGAAGCGCGTCGGGGTTGTCGATGTAGACTGCCAGAACTTGCCCTGTGATGTTTTGCACCCCGTAGTCGCCGGAGGTCAGCAAGTCGAGCAGCCTGGCCGGGTCGGCGTCGAGAAAATCGCCGGGTGCGCTGACGCCAGCATCGGCGATGAAACGATCAAGCCCTTCCAGCGTAACGTTATCGCTCGGCCCGACGAAAGCTGTCATCAGCGCGTCAAATGCAGTCCAGTTGGTGCGCTGGCCGGCGGCGTCAAGCGCGTCGCGGAGCAGGTTGGCGGCGACAATATGCCCGACGTTCACCTGTGGACTGCCGTAAGGGTCGTACTCCACCAGCCGAAAGTCGATCTGCTCCAGCCACATCACCGCCTGAAAATAGTGCGCGAGCAACCAGTTCTCGGCATAGTGGCCGCGCGGCTTGAACTGGGTGAAGTCGATGGGACGCTTGCCTCCGAACAATTCCACTTCCACAATGCCGCTTGCCTGTCGCGCGGTCTCGGTATATGCGCCTTCAGTATAGTCGCTCAAGAGCAACAGCGGCGCGGTGAGATAAGCATCCAAATCGGCATAGGAAGAAGCGAGCCGTGAATCGGTGTTGGCCTGCGCCGCAACCCGTACCTGCTCGCGGGTTTCCCACAGCATCTCCTGAAGCAGCGGCATGAGGACGGTCTCTTCCATCTCCATGAGCATCTGGTCGTAACTCTGGTGAATGGCGTGCAAGATCGAGTCGGTTGTGACCAGCACGGGCAGGTCTTTCCAGTAGAGGTAAGCGTAGGCGCGCTTAAATTGGGGGAAGGCAAGTCGGTCGGTTATCAGAAAGCCATTCCGTTCTAGCAGCGCCATTTCCTCCGGGGTGAACTGGAACTGCGCATTGATAATGTCGAAGTACTGAGCGTCGGCGACATTGAAACCCTGGGCGAGGGTGAGGTACTGCGTGTCGGGCGGATCGAAGGCCGCCCCTGGCGAAAAGCTGCGACCAACGCGCTGCCCTGAAGCCGGCATGAACGACGCGGCAAGCAACGCGAGCAAAAGCATTACGCGGCGCATAACGGTCCCCCTTTTCGCAAGCGCGTATTTCTTACATGTCACTTATCACGACATCATGGAATCATGAGCCGATTGACTACTCCCAGATATGGCGTCTGCTCGTTAAGACGTGGGTTTGTTCCCATCCCTGGGATGTATCTCGACAAGGGCGATTCTACGATGTCCTGATTAGCGACATTTAGGCATTACACGGAGAGGTCGCCAGTATAGGACAGGGGACTTAAGCCCCCTGTCCAGAGCAATAGAGGGAACTGATTCAACCTTACGCCAACAAGTGGCCGTGCTAAGGCCTTTCTCTACCTCACCCCCGTCTCGCCTGCGGCTCGACACCCCCTCTCCGCTTGCGGCTATATTCCGGCGTAGCCGGGAGAGGGGGACGGGGGTGAGGTGCCCGCAAACACGACAAGCACCACACACACCGGGGTCGTTGGCTCAAAAGCTTGAATCACTTCAGGGAAAAGGCAGCGCAATCGCGTGATGATGGAAGAAATCGCCGCCGCGCCCGGCCAACTGATCGAACTCAACGACGGCAAATGGCGTTTATTTGAAGTGAACGGCTTTCAGCGCCTCCCCCTGCTCGAAGCGCAGCGCGAGGGCGCGGTGCTCTTTTACCGGCAGGACTTCGGGCGCATCCACGGCCTGCCGCCCGGCAACTGGATCACGGGGGCGCAGGTAGAGCAGGTGGTCGTGGGCTGGGCGCCCGATCAGCGCTGCTGGCTGCTGGGGCTTCGGCTGCGCGCGAGCGCCGGCGCACGCTGGTGCGAGTTGGTGCGCTTCCCGCCCGCGCCGCGCGACTCGTACAGCACCCAGGCCCAGCGCGCCGCGCGCGCCCTGGCCGAGGTGCTCGGCAGCCCCTTGCGCGTCATCCGCGACCCGGTCCCTGCCTCCCCGACGACGCCTACCCCGCCGCACGCTGACCCATTGGCAGGAGCGCCGCAATCAGCGCTCGCGCGCCCGGCGACGCTGCCGCCCGCGCCGTCGCCGTTGCAGATCGCCTATCGCCTGCCGGTGATCCTCGGCGCGCAGGTTTTGAAGGAAATCCCTGCCGGCTTGCGCTTGGGATACACCGGAAGGTGGGTGCTCAACCAGGTTGTGCAGATCGGCTTCAGTCTGGTATTGATGGTCGTTTTCGGGTTCATCTCCGTTCGCGCGCTGTTGACGCCCTACGCCCCGGTGCATGAGGCATGGCTGCCCTTCGCCGGGTTGCTGGTGATGTTCGCCCTGGCCGTCTCGGCCATCTCGCAGGCGATCCATCTACTCCGCGCCGCCGACATCGTCTTTGACCGCGACCGGGGCGCGCTGTACTACGTGCTGACCCTGGGCCGCTGGTGGCGTCCCCTGCGCCGCCAGGCGCGCGCGCCCATGCCGTTGCGTACGCTCAAGACGGTGGTAGCGCGCAACCTGACGCCCAACCGCGACCGGGGCGATTGGCTGGTCTTCGCCCAGACCGCCGACGACGCGGTGATGTTGGTCGAAACCAGCGAAAAGCACGCCGAAGATCAGACCGCGCGCGCGGTCCAGGCCGCCGCCGCCATCGCCAGCCTGTTGAACGCGCCGATGCGCGTGATGGATAAGAGTTAGGTGCCTGTGCACGGCCAGAGGGCTTAGGCCTCTTGTCTGGCCCCAAAACGCTTTCACACAGTAGAGCCAAGCGCAAAACATTCAGCGGCCAGCAGGCTTTTCTCCCCTGCCGCCACGCTACACGCCGGCGCGCTTGACGCCGCAACCATAGGCATGTATAACCAATCCTGGGCGCATTCCACAAGAAAGCCACGAGGCGAACTCTGATGGACAACCTAGTGGGCCAGACACTCGGTCAGTACCGTATCGAAAACAAACTGGCCGAGGGGGGCGCGGCGGTTATTTACCGGGCCTACCAGCCGTCGATGGAGCGCTACGTGGCGATCAAGGTGCTCAAGCCCGAACTCACCCAGGACCCCAGCTTTCTGAAGCGCTTCTCTCAAGAGGCGCGCACGGTGGCGCAGTTGCAGCACCCCCACATCCTGCCCGTGATCGACTTTGGCCGGTCCAGGCAGCACGTTTATCTGGTGATGGTGCTGATGGAGGGCGGGACGCTGAGCGACCGACTGCAAGAAAGCGGCCCCATACCGTTGAGCCGGTGCGCCCGCCTGCTGACCCAGGTCGCCAGCGCGCTCGAACGCGCCCACAGCCGGGGCATCGTCCACCGCGACCTGAAGCCGGCCAACATCCTCCTCGACGAGGACGGCAACGCCTATCTGACCGATTTTGGCATCGCGCGCATCCTGGAGGGCGCCGCGCAACTGACCGGCACGGGGTTGCTGATCGGCACGCCGCATTACATCTCACCCGAACAGGCGATGGGCCGCCCCGCCGACGCCCGCTCCGACATCTACGCGCTGGGCGTGACGCTTTACGAGATGGTCGTGGGGCGGGTGCCGTTCGACTCGGACACCCCTTTCGGGCTGATCTTCATGCACATCAACGACCCGCCGCCGCCGCCCAAGTCGATTGATCCCGCGCTGCCGGACGCGATCCAGAGGGTCATCCTGACCGCGCTGGCGAAGAACCCGGATCACCGTTTCCAGACGGCGCTGGAACTGGCCGAGGCGTTCGCCGAGGCGTTGCCCAAAGCGCCGAGCATCTCGGCCCAAGAGGAGGAAATTGCCGCGCAGCAACCCCTGGGGACGGTTTACACCCTGGAAGGGATGGAGGCCTCGACGTTCATCGCGCCGCCCACTCCAACCGACAAACGACTCGCGCCGGCGCGCATGGAAGGCCCCAACAAGATCACCATCACCAATTTCGCGGGCGACGAGCGCGAAAACATCCCCTGCACGAATGGGTTCATGCACTATGCGCTGCGCGCGCTGGAGGAGATCGCCGGGTTGCAGGCGACCGAGATTATCTTGCGCTTCGCCGGGCTGGAGTCGATGCTGGACCACTACCCACCCAACAACCTCAAGCTCGATGGGGGGACCACCTGGAAGCAGTACAGCGACCTGAACCACGCCATCGTCAACTACTACGGCGCGAGCGGCAAGGAGGCCGCCATGCACGTGGGGCGTGTGTCGGCGCGGTGGATTATCCGTGACCAACCCCTCTTCGGCTTTGCGAGCCTCGCCTTCCGCATGATGCCGGCGGCGGCGGCATGGCGGCTGGCGTTTAACCGGACCGCTGACATCTTCCGCAAGTTATACGCGGAAGTGGGCGTCGAAATCCACACGGAAGTGTTGGAGCGGGGTAACTTCTTCCTGTTCGCCATGCGCGAGTGCCCCTGTTGCGTGGGCAAGCGCGCCAACGCGCCCATCTGCTGGATGTGGGAGGGCTACATGATCGAAGGCGGCGCGCTGGTGAAGGGCAAGATATTCCCGGTCGAGGAGATCGCCTGCCGCGCGATGGGAAACCCCTACTGCGTGTGGAAGGTCGCCAAAAAGCCCGTCGATTGACGGCTACGCTCCGCCGCGCGCGGAATTCGCGCAGGGAGCCGGTTGTAAGCCTTCAGGCCGGTTTTGAGGCTGACGCCTGCCCTTTACCAGCCGGCGCTGCCATCGCCGCCCTTGAAAGGCCCGACAATATCTGACGTGATCCAGCCGCCGTAGTAGCTCCCCGGCTGAGGCGTGACGCGCTCGTCGTCCACATAGCAGGCATCCATCCGGTCGGGGTAAAACGCAAAGTAGCCGGCGATGGCTTTGAACTCAGATGTCGGGTTAAGGTAAGCCCACACCGCGTTATCGGCCATCTTGTGACCCACCCGTACCGTCCAGTAGGAAGCCGTGCCTTTGTACTCGCAGAGCGTGCGGCGCGACGTGGGGGTCAGGAACTCCTGGCGCACATCCTCAGGCGGGAGGTAATAGGTCGGTGGGTGGCTGGTCTCCAGTACGCGCAAAGCCCGGCATGTGTCGGCGATGGTCTCACCGTTGAACACGACGCGAATGCGTTTCGCGGTCGGCTCCACGCGCGGCGGGAGCGGGTAATCCCACACGGACTCCTGACCTGGTCCCGGCTCGATACGACGGATTTCCGGCGCTGACTTTCTCCACGCTGGCATCTGCTGTCCCGTTATCATCTGTTCTCGCCGTACTTATTGAACTGATTCAAACTTACGCCAACAGCTGGCCGTGCTAAGGCCTTTCTCTACCTCACCCCCGTCTCGCCTGCGGCTCGACACCCCCTCTCCGCTTGCGGCTATAGTCCGGCATAGCCGGGAGAGGGGGACGGGGGGTGAGGTATCCGCCAACACGACCAGCACCACACGCACCGCGGTCGTTGGCTCAAAAGCTTGAATCACTTCATTATATCCACTATATCTTTTCATAACTATACGCGCCAACCCGTTCTTTGGATCCTTGCCATGGTTCGCAAGGGGGAGCGTCCACGGCGCGCCGTTGCCTGTCTGACGCCGCGCACCTGGCTTTTCTTACGCCCAGCGCGGTTAGTCAAAGCTGATGCGCGGGTTGAGGATCGCGTAGAGCAGGTCGGCGGTGAAATTCGCCACCAGGATCACGGCGACCGTGACCATGATGATCGCCTGGATAAGCGGCAGGTCGCGCTTGTCGATGGCGAACGTCAGCAGGCGGCCCAACCCCGGATAGCTGAACACGAACTCGATCACCACCAGCCCGCTCATCATCCAGCCGGTGCTGGTCGCAATCACGG
>DAOTXU010000149.1:0-27127 GCA_034435135.1 Anaerolineae bacterium
GCAACCCCTCGTTGCTCCCAATCATGACGGTCCCGACCAGCAAGCCAATAACCAGCCCGGCAATCAGCAAGGCAATCTCACGGCGGCTCATGGGAGAACCTCCTCACGACTCAACCCTGAACGCACGAAAGACAATTGAATATTCATCCATTAAGAGCCTATCCGAATAACGTTGGACAAGGGGCTTAAGCCCCTTGTCCAGGTCGTTTGAGACGGTTTTTCGGATAGGTTCTAAGCCGCAACGCTCGTGAGGAGATAGCACAATGGCACAAATCCCTCAATGGGATTCGCCGCCGAAGATGGCGATTGATCCCCAGAAGCAGTACCAGGCGACCTTTGTCACTGAGAAGGGCGACATTGTGGTGGAGTTGCTCGCCGACAAAGCGCCGGTCACGGTCAACAACTTCGTCTTTCTCGCGCGGCAGGGGTTTTACGACAACACGACCTTTCACCGCGTCATCCCCGACTTCATGGCGCAGGGCGGCGACCCGACCGGCTCCGGGCGCGGCGGGCCGGGCTACCGGTTCAAGGATGAGACCGATAACGGCCTGAAGTTCGATAAACCGGACCTGCTGGCGATGGCGAACGCCGGTCCCAACACCAACGGAAGCCAGTTTTTCATCACCTACACGCCGACGCCCCACCTGAACGGCAAGCACACCATCTTCGGGCGCGTCGTCAAAGGGCAGGACGTGGCGTTGCGCCTGTCTCCGCGCGACCCACAGCGCGCGCAGAAGGCCGGCGACCGGCTTATCCGGGTTGAGATCGTCGAGGCGTAGTCTCGATATTTCGCGCCCAAAAGCGGTAGAGCAAGGCATCGCCTTACCTGAGAGGCCATTTGAGAAGTCCGGTCATGGAAGTTTATTTAGGTTCCGCCGACTAAAGTCGGCGGGTAATCGCCGGAAAGCCAGGCACGGGGGGGAATTCACCCCCGGCTTCAGCCGGGGGAACCCTTTTCAAACGGCTTCTGAGACAGGTCGCCTTGCCCCTATGCATCATTCAGAAAATACGCCAGCAGGCGGTCCGCCTCGCGGAAGTCAGGCACGATGATGTCCGCGCCGGCCTGGATCAGCCGGTCCCGCTTCCACTCGTCGATGCCGACGCGCGCGGCCTCATTGGAGGCGACGCCCACCGCCACCCCACCGACCGCCTTCGTGTTCTCGATTTCCACGAAGCCGTCGCCAAAAGCGACCAGTTCCGGCCCGTGCAGGTCGTGCGTCTTAAGGATGCGCTCGATCACCATCGCCTTGGAGTAACTCTTGTAGTCGTCCAGCGCGCCGTAGACGCGCTCGCCGAAGTACGGGAGCAACCCCAGCGCGGCGGCCTCGTCTTTGACGTACACCTCGTCGGTGCCGCTGGCAAGGTAGCACACCACCCCGCGCGCCTTCAATCCCTCCAGCACAGCAAACGAGCCAGGTACGAGCATCTCTTCCGGCGCGACCTTGCCCGCCTTGAGGCCGGCCACGCGCCCCTTGATGCGCTCCCACAAGCGCTCCAGGTATTGCCACTTGTAGGTCAGCGGGTCAAGCGGTTCGCCGCCGCGTTTCTTCACCTGCTCCGCCAGCTCGATCATCTGGTAGATCGTCTGCTTGCCGGTGAGCCGGGTCACAAAGTCGGCCACCAGCGCGGTGAGTTCCGCCTCGGTCTCGCCTGTATCCAGCGCGCGCAGCACCTCGACCATCATGGGGACCATCACGCCCTGCCACCCTTCGCGGATCAGCGAGAGCGTGCCGTCGAAGTCGAACAGCGCCGAGCGCACCCGCCCGCGCTCCATGTTGGGATTGACGATCTCGATCTGCGAACCGTCAAGGAAGGGCATAGGTGATGTTTGCTCCAGGGATTGTCGCCGCCGCGTTGACCATCGCGTACCGGCGCGGGGGCGCGTGCATCGATGCGCACTCGCCGGGCGCCCCATTATCGGTTGTAATCGTCCTCAACCCGCACCACGTCGTCCAGTTCAGGTGTGCTCACTTCGATGAGCCTGACATCCTCCAGCGCCGTGACGCGATGCTGGCGACCCGGTTTGTTCTCGATCACGTCGCCCGGCCCAAGCTGCAACGTCTCCATCTCGCCCTGGTCGTTTTCCCACTCGACTTGAAGCAGTCCGCTGTCCACGTAGACGTGCTCGTGCTTAAAACGGTGATATTGCAGGCTGGAACGGCTACCCTTGTTGAATTCAATGATCTTGAGCGCGTACTTATCGGTGTGGGCAATCCAAAGCTCGCGGCCCCAGGGCTTCTCGACGATTTTCATCTCGTCTCCTTAGCTTCTCGCGCCGCCTCGACAAAGGGAACCCGCTGCGCCTGTGGCCGGGGGCGTGTAGCTGAAGCGGTAGGGTGCGCTATCCGGCTGAGAATGCCGGAGGGCGTGCTGCACCCGCTCGCGCGGCGTGGGGGCGGTCATCGCGCACCTTGATTGAGATGACGGTCAACACCAGCGCGATCCGGGATGCCCGTCCGCCCCCCGTGCCGGGTCGCTTTGACGCCGGCCGCAATCGTCGCCACACGGACCGCCATGTCCACATCCGCGCCCTGCGCGAGGCTGGCGGCATACGCGCCGTGAAAGACATCGCCGCAGCCGGTGGTGTCAACAGCCTCAATCTCAAGCGCAGGGAGGTGGCGCGCCTCGCCGCCCGGCTTCGCATACCAGCACCCCTGATCGCCAACGGTTACGACGCAGCAGGCGCGGTCGGGGCTGGAGAGCACACGCGCCGCCGCCGCCGGATCAGTCTCGCCGGTCAGCTTTCGGGCTATACCAATACCCACGATGAGGTGGTCGATGTGGCGCAGAAGGTCGGGCAGGCGTGAGTCGCTATCCGATTCGATGTCGGCAACGACCGGGATGGTGTGGCTACGGGCAATCGCCGCCGCGCGCGTTCCAGACGCGATGACGGTGCTATCGACGAACAAAACCCGGCAACCGGCGACAAGCGTGGGTGTGATCGCGTCTGGCGGCGGCTCCGTGAAAGCTTCGCGCGAGTAGAGAATACAGCGCTGTCCGGTGCTCTGATCGACGATGATGACCGAGTAGATGGGGCGCGCCCCCGCGCGTTTCAGGACCGGCGAGCAGTCCACCCCCTCGCGCTCCAACTCCTGGATGGAAAAGCGGGACCACTCGTCATCGCCGAGCACGCCGCAGAAAGCGGTCTTTGCCCCCAGGCGGGCGGCAGCCACGAGCGCCGTCCCCGCCAGCCCACCCCCTTCGCGGCGGGAGGCGCGCACCGGGACCTTCGTATCTGGCGCAGGATATTGGTCCACGTAGAGCAGATCATCAACCGCCACCGCGCCCAAACCGAGGACATCCCAACGCGGAATCATGGGCCAGCGACCTGCAAGGCTTCTCGCGGCGTCTTCCCGTCGTGCACGACCGCTTTATACTTCTGCGATCTGGGGCCACCGGCGGCGACGAGCGGCACGGGGCAATCCGCGACCAACAGGCTGTACGCCGGCACATCGCCGCAATAGGGCGCCTTCCGTGGTGAGGAGCCAAGCGCCAGCAAGTCGCTGTCTGGAAAGCGTATAACGGGCTTAATGGCGTGTCCCTACAAAACAACGATTTTTGCAGAGGATATGCTTGATATTATAGCCGAACGAAAAACAGAGTCAAGAATCGTAAGCCGCGATTTTGAGTTCTATTCGCATTGAAATCAGCGAAGATCTAGAAAGTAAAAGAAATCGAGATGGAGCAACGAAAAGAAGATTGACGACAGTGAAAGAGATATGTATAATCTTCAGTCGTTCATCTCTGCGCATTTCTCCTGTAAACGAAAGGTGTTCCGACGGTTGAGCAATCCTATCAGTAAGCCGTTCACGCCGCGGTTGCGCGTCACACGCAACGGCTTCAAGCATGGACAGTGGGCTTAAGCCCACTGTCCGGCAATCGCTTGCCGAAAAGGTAAAGGCCCATGCTCCGAGAAGAACGCCTGTGGAAAATCACTCAGATGCTTTCCGCAAAGCAAAAGGTGGTTAGCCAGGAACTCGCAGACGCCTTTGGCCTGAATATTGCCACCATACGCCTTGACCTGGCCGAGTTGGAGCGGCGCGGCGTCGCTAAAAGAGTATACGGTGGGGCGGTGCTTGCCGCTCCTGACCTGAATGGGAGCAGGCTGGCGGTCAAAGCGTCGCCCTTTGGGGAACGGCTGAATCTCCAACGCGCCGAAAAGGAAGCGATTGGAAAAGCGGCTACGGCGCTCATCCAGAGCGGCGAAACGATCATGATGGATGGCGGCTCTACCACCTACCAGGTCTGCCGCCAAATGACTCACGTACACCACCTCACAATTATCTCATGCGCGGTTCATGATCTATGGGAGGAACTGGTGACCCAACCTGGGCTACAGGTTTTCCTCATCGGGGGGCTTCTGCGGCCAGAAAGTCTTTCTCTGGTGGGAGGGTTTTCAAGTGAGATGCTGCGGAGTTTCCGGGCGAGCAAGGCGATCCTGGGGATTGACGGCATCTCGCTTGAGAACGGCTTTACGGCTTTGAACTTCCTGGAAGCAGACATCAAGAAACACATGATCGCAGCCAGCGAGGAGTTAATCATCGTCGCTGACCATACTAAGTTTGGCAGAGTCAGCCCAATCCCGGTCGCCGCCCTCAATCAGGCCAGCAAACTCGTCACTGACGCCAGCGTTCCGATCAGATTCGTCAAAGAGTTAGAAAAAGTGGGAATAGAAGTTATCGTCGCCGATGCAAATTCGATGGGAGCCGTTAGAGAAATAGAATGATACGCCTTCAGCGCCATTATCTCGGCTAGGGGGAATCTATCCTCATGGACTCTCACGCGCTTGAAACGCTCTGGTACGATTATGACGCCCGCGAGGACCTTCTGCGCAAAATCATCAGCGAACGCCTGGCAGAGAACCCGCCCCCGGTCGTCGAAGATGCGATTGTGGCGACCTACTTTTTCGCCTTCCGAACCCTGAAGCTGGAGCACGCGGTCTCCGAAATCGCGTACCACGCTACGAGCGGAATCCGCAACCCGCCGCCGGGGTCGTTGCTGGATCAATGCACCGCCAGGCCGGCTGGCGTGGAAGCGTTTGACGCCACCGGGCGTCTGGGTCTGCTGCATGTGGCCTTCCCGCTTAAGATGATGCTCCATACCGACGGCCATCTCACCTCGACCGACATCCTGCATACGACGGCGGCGGCGATCATCTTCGATGTTTACGAGAACCAGGATGCGCGGCTGGTTGCCTTGCAGGTGCCCGACTACGTGATGCGCACCTTCCCCGGCCCCGCGTATGGACCTCAGGGTGTCCGGCAGCGCACCGGCTTCGCCCCCGATCAGCCGGCTTTCGGCACTATTCTGAAGCCAACCGCCGGCATTACTCCGGAAGAGGTGGGTGACCTGGTAGCCGGGGTCGCCGCGTGCCCGCTGTTTCTGTTTGTGAAAGAGGACGAAGACCTGTATCCCGACCTCGACTACTCCCCGGTTGCCGAGCGCACCCGCAGAGCGGCAGCGGCTATCGAACGCGCCCGTGAAGCGCGCGGCGGGCGGGGGCTGCTCTTTGCGCCGCATATCACCGCCGCGCCGCATGAACTGCTCGACATCCTGGGCGCGGTCATCGAGGCAGGCGCCACGGCGGTCATGCTCAGCGAAACGTTCGCTGGCGGGGCGTACCGCCTGGTGCGCGAGGCGACGAAGCGTCTGGAGAACCCTCCTGCCATTTACGGCCATAACGCGGGTATCGGCGTCAAGACGCGCGGCATCTGGCGCGAGGTCATCGATCTGCTGGCGCGGCTGGACGGGATCGACTTCCGCCAGACCGCGCCAGTGCGACCGGGCGCGCCGTTTCTGCGCCCCTACGGCGCGGAGTGGCGGGCCTCAGAAGAGGCGCTGACGCGCCCGCTGCCTGGCATCAAGCCGACGATGATTGCGCGCGCCGGCGCGCTCGATCAGGGGAACATCGGCCTCAACCTTGCCGAAGCTGAGCAGCGCGGCCTCAGCGAGCATATCCTGTTTCTCGCCGGCTCCGCGATCAACTCGATCCAGAACGAAGAAGGCAAGGCGGACCCCAAGATCGGTGCAGAGGCGATGATGCAGGCCATCGAGGTTTACCGTTCCGGTGAGCTGCGCGATAGCCCTGTAGGAGAGCACGTGGCCGCGCTGGCCGCGCTCGCCGCGCGGAAAGGCTTTAGGGCGCTGCAAATGGCGCTCCGCCAGCGTTACCCTGACGTGGCGCGGTAAGCCGATCACGGCCATCGTGGGCGTTGGTGAACACCCCCACAAGTTCGCTTTACGTTGAAGCCCTTTCAAAGAGGCTTTAAATGCCAGGGCAGGCCCGCGACCAAGAACAATACCTCGTCTGCGGCCTGCGCGAGGCGCTGGTTCGCCAGGCCCAGCGCGTCGCGGAAGAAACGCCCCAGGCGCGTGGGCGGCACGATGCCCATGCCGACCTCGTTGCTCACGACCAGCCAGGTCGCCGCCGACGCTTCGTAAGCCTCGATAAGCGCGTTAACCTCGCTTAAAACGGCCTCGTTGACGCGCTCCTGGCCGGCGTCTTCCGGCAGCGCGAGCAGCGCGTTCGAGGCCAGCAGCGTCACGCAGTCGAGCAACACCGTGTCGACATCCGCGCCTGGCATGGCCTGGCGGATCGCTGCTCCGACTGCGCGCGGCGCTTCAAGCGTGCGCCAGCGCGCCGGCCTATGCGCGCGGTGCTGTGCAATGCGCTCGCGCATCTCGTCGTCGAACGCCTGCGCGGTCGCCACGTACAGCACGTTTCTGCCATGTTCGAGCGCCCATGTCTCCGCGTAACGGCTCTTGCCGCTGCGCGCGCCGCCGAGCAGAAAGATCAGCCGTTTACCCATTCATCACCCTACCCAATTCGTACTGGACAGGGGACCTAGAGGCCGTTTGCAAAGGGTTCCCCCGGCTGAAGCCGGGGGTGAATTCCCCACCGCGCCGCGGCTTTCCGGCGATTAGCCGCCGACTAAAGTCGGCGGAACGCTAGCTACCGGACACTGAACGCATGTTCGAGAAAAAGGCTCTTGTATTCTCTTACCTCACCCCCTCGCCATTCGGGCAGTCCCCCCTCTCCATGCAATGGAGAGGGGGACTTCAGACGCTGAACAGGACCGACTCCCCTCTCCGCGTGCGGAGAGGGGGACGGGGGCTATAGTCCGGCGAAGCCGGGGTGAGGTAAAACCATAGAACAACTGTCCGATGTCCGGTAGCTAGGCGGAACGTGAATAAACTTCCATGGCCGGACTTCTCAAGGGCCGGACTTCTCAAGCGGCCTCTTAAGCCCCCTGTTCCAGGCTCCCCACATCAATGCTCAACACGATGAGACATACCAGTTCCGTCAGTTCGCACAGCGCGCCGTACACGTCGCCAGTCAGCCCCCCACCGAGCCGGCGCGCCGCCCAGCGCCCGACGATTATCACGACCAGCGGGCCGGCTGCCGCTACACTCACCGCGACCCACGCTGCCACTCTACCAACCGCGCTCACCGCGCCGACGATGGCGAGCGCGGCCACTGTCGCCGCCGTGATCTGCACCCGGCCCAACCCCTGCCGGAAGTACCCGCCGATACCCGACGCGCGCGCATAAGGAAAAGCATACGCCGCCAGCGCCATTGCCCAGCGCCCGACGACCGGGGGCAGGATCAAAAGCAGGGGCACTACGCCGCGCAGCGCGATCCACTTGCCCAGAAGCAACAGGGTCAGGCCCACCACCGCCCACGACCCCGCGCGCGGGTCCTTCATGATCTCCAACCGGCGCGCCGGCTCGACCGCCGCGAGCAAGCCGTCGCAGGCGTCGCCGAAGCCGTCCAGGTGCAGCCCACCTGTCATCACGACCCAGGCCAGCAGCGCCAGGAACGCGATCACGTCGGGCGGCAGAAAGCGAAACGACCCAACTAGGCCCGCGACTGCGCCGATCACCAGGCCGACGAGCGGGAAGTAGGCGAACGCCCGCCCCGGCTGCCCGCCTTCAGGATCGCCGACGGGCAGGACCGTGAGGAACGCGAACGCGCGGCGCAGGTCGGCGATCATGCCGGCCCGCTCACGCCTGCGTCGGCGAAGGTCGCCATCTCTTGCAGGGTGCGCATCGCCGCCTCGACGAGCGGCATCGCCAGCGCCGCGCCTGTGCCCTCGCCGAGCCGCATATCCAGGTCGAGCAGCGGGCTGAGGCCGAGCGCCTCCAACGCGACGACGTGCCCCGGCTCGACGCTGCGATGCCCGGCGATCAGGTAGCCGCTGACGGCAGGTTGAAGCTGCGCGGCGACCAGCGCCGCCGCCGTGCTGATGAGGCCGTCGATGAGCACGGGCACACGCCGCGCCGCCGCGCCGAGCATCAGGCCGGCCATGGCGCCGATCTCAAAACCGCCGACCTTCGCCAATGTGTCGCGGTCCGCCGGGGCGTTGACCAGCAAGGCCCGCTCCACGACGGCGATTTTGCGCCGAAGCTGCGCGTCGTCCACACCCGTGCCGCGCCCGGTGACCTCGGCGGGGGGCCGCCCGGTGATCGCGGCGATGATCGCGCTGGCCACAGTGGTGTTGCCGATGCCCATCTCGCCCACCGCGAGGAGGTCCAGCCCGCGCGCGCACTCGCGCTCCAGCGCCTCCAGACCCAGCCGCACCGACTGTTCCGCCTGCGCCGGGGTCATCGCCGGGCCGGCGGTGAAGTCCGCCGTGCCGCGTGCGATCTTGCCGCGCACCAGATCGGGGTGATCGTCCAGGTCCTCCGCCACGCCCGCATCGACGATGGTCACGCGCGCGCCCATCTGCCGCGCCAGCACATTGATCGCTGCGCCGCCCCGCAGGAAGTTCAACACCATTTGCTGCGTCACGATCTGCGGATACGCGCTGACGCCCTGCGCCACCACGCCGTGATCGCCCGCGCACACGACCACCGCGCGCCGCCTCGGAAGCCAGTCGAGCCGCCCGGTCATGCCGGCCAGCCGGATGGACAGCGCTTCCAGTTGGCCCAGCGCGCCGGCGGGCTTGGTCAGGATGGCCTGCCGCGCGCGCGCCTCTCGCTGTGCATTTTCGTCGATGGGCGGAATATTGGGGAGGTTCATAGAGCTTACAGCAATCTGAGCCGTCGTAATTGCTCTACCGGCGCTTGCAACGCCCGCGCGTGGTCGCGGAGAATCCCCTCCAGCTGCTTCACCACCACCGGCTGGTTGGGAGCCATATTGCGCTCCTGGCTGGGATCGGTGGGGTTGTGGAAGAGCAGGTCTTCGCGCGGCGAGGGGGCTAACGCGCGCGCCCGCATCCGCCACACGAGCATGTCCACGCCGGGGATAAAGCGACCGGCTTCGAGGTCAGGGAAGCTCAACTCGCGGTCGCGCCGCCGCCGCCAACCGAATCCTTTCAAGTGTTCGACCTGGTGTGTGTAGATATACGCCGGCGCGGCCTGAGGGTCATGATCGCGCAGGAGCGTCCATTGATCGGTGGTGATGCCCACGCGCTCCGAAGCGTAGCCGTAGACCGCGTAGTCGCGGTGAGTCTCCGCCTCGCCCTTCAAGACGGGAAGAAAGCTCCTGCTGTGGATGTAGGGCGCTTCGGGGGCTTGAAGCCCCAGCAGTTCGAGCACCGTCGCGTAGAGGTCCACCGTCTGCGTGATGGCGTTGACGCGCCTGCCGTTGTGCACGCCGCCGGGGAGCCAGACCAACAGCGGGAGGTGACACAGGGTGTGATACAGGGGCGCAGGCGGCTTGCCCATCCACCCGTGATCGCCCAGGTAGTGACCGTGATCGGTGGTGATGATGACGCAGGTGCGGTCCCACAGGCTGTAACGATCCAACCGGTCGAAGACGCGCTTCAACCAGGTATCGACCATCGTGAGCTTGGCGGCGAACTGCGCACGCACCCATTCGATCTCGTCAGGCGCGAGTTTGGCGGGGCCTTCGTCCACCCGCCCGTAGCGCGGCCAGGGGTTGTACTGGCGGTAATCGGCGTCGGTATACAGCGAGCGGTACCGTTCCGGCGCGTGGAAGGGTTCATGCACATCGAAGCAGTCTACATGCAAGAAAAACTGCTTGTGCGTCCAGTTCCGGTCGAGCCAGTCGCTCACGGCGCGTATCACGCGCGGCGCGAAAAAGTCATTCTCGGTTTCAAAGTGCTGCGCGTTACGCAAGTAAATGTAGGCCTCCTCGCCGCGTCGCTCGACCATCTTCTGCGCCCAATCGGGGACCTTGACGACGGGATCGGTGCGCCAGTTGTCGGTCTCATGCCCCCGGACGAACTCGTAGCCGGCGAAGTCGTAAGCGTAGTTGTGGCTGCCCCACTCGAAGAAGTGATAGTAGTCGGTGACGAGCTGAGTGGGGATGCCCGCGCGCCCGGCAAGATAGGCGATGGGCGCGTCCCATGGCTCAAGCGGCCCCCAGGGCCGCCACCAAAACTCCTGCGCGCCCGCCCAGATTTCGCGCCGGGCGGGCATACACGGCAGTGAACCCACGTAATGGTTGTCGAAGATGGCCGCGCGCTCGGCGAACGCACTCAGGTTGGGAGCCTTCACCCAATCGTTGCCGTAGCTGGGTAAAAAGTGGCGGTTCAGCGAGTCGAGTTGGATCAGGATCACGCTGAGCGGTTCAGGCATAAGAGCGTCCCTCAGGTGTCGTCAAGTGTTCAATTGGGTCGCTGCCGGCGCGGATGGCTACTCTCGTTCACGCTCGCGCATACCGAGCAACGTCTCCAGCACAATGCTGACAATCGCCATGATGATGCCGCCCAGGATGGCCCACCAGAAGTTCTCGATGGTGATGCGCCCGCCGGACAGAGAGGCGACGATCCAGAGCACCAGCCCGTTCACCACGAGGACAAACAGGCCCAACGTCACCAGGATCAGCGGGCACGTCAGTACCATGAGAATAGGCTTGATGACGGCGTTGGCGATAGCGATGATGGCCGCGATCAGGATCAGCGACCCAATGCCATCGTCTGCAATTTTGATGCCAGGCAACAGACGGGCGGTGACGACGATGGCGACCGCGTTGACCACCAGGCGCAATACGATTTGGGCAAGCATTGCTCTCTCTCCCTCTCTTATTGTGTGAAAAGAACGGCGAACGGGGCCGATCAGTCGATTAACCCCATCGCAATCGCGTAGCGGATCAGGTCGGCGCGCGTGTCGAGGTTGAGCTTGCGCAGGATGTTCTCGCGGTGGCGCGAAACGGTCTTGGGGCTGATCGCCAGGCGCTCGGCGATGTCCTGGTTGCGCAACCCCTCGCCGATGAGGGTCAACACCTCGCGCTCGCGCTCGGTGAGCCGGGGGAGCGCGTCCCGTTTCTCGGACAGCTTGGGGTCGTAGCCGTCGAGAAAGTCCTTGACCAGCGCGCCCGCCACCGACGAGTGGAGGTAAATTTCGCCGCGCGCCACCGCGCGGATCGCCTGCACCAAATCCTCCGAGGCGGCGCGCTTGGGGACGTAACCCGATGCGCCGGCGTGAAGCATAGCAAAGAAATAATCCTGCCCCTCGTGAATGGTCAATGCCAGCACCTTGACCGCTTCGCAGCACGCCTTGACGCGCCGGGTCGCTTCGAGGCCGTCCATGCCTTCCATCGTAATATCCATCACCACCACGTCGGGGATAACGACCGGGACGAGATCCAGCGCCTCCTGCCCGGAGCGCGCCGACCCCACGACCTCAAAGTCCGGCTCGTTGCTCAGCAGGGCTTTCAGCCCCTCGCGGACGACATCGTGGTCGTCTACCAGCAGGATGTGGATTTTCTCATCTTCGTGTTCACCCATGTTGTGACTCTGTCTCCTCTGCAACCGGCAGCCAGGCGACGACGCGCGTTCCCTGCCCCGGCGCAGTCTCAATGGCGACTGTGCCGCCCCACTGCGCGGCGCGTTCGTTCATCCCCAGGAGGCCCCAGTGCGCCCCGTTGAGGCTTTCACTCCCTGCGTAAGTAAACCCGACGCCGTTGTCGCTGACCGCGATCTCCACTCCATCCGGCGCGAAGCGCAGGCAGACGCGCGCTTCCAGCACGCCGGCGTGTCGCACGACGTTCGTCAGCGACTCCTGCGCGATACGGAACACGGCCAGTTCCACGTCAGGCGGCAGACGGCGGCGCTGTCCGGCGACCTCGAAATCGACCTTCAAGCCAAAACGCTTGTGGCTCTCCTGGATGAGCGCGCGCACCGCCGCCACCATCCCCAAATGGTCCAACTGGCTGGGGCGCAGGTCGGAGACGAGCAGGCGCAGCTCGGCGACGCTCTCCTCGGTCAACTGCCGCAGGCTCCTGATTTGCTCGGATAAACCGTTTGCGTCGGCGACAGCCTGTTGCAGACTCCCCAGCCGCAGCGAGAGCGCGGTGAGAAGCTGGCCGATCTCGTCGTGAAGTTCGTGCGCGATGCGGCGACGCTCTTCTTCGAGCGCTGCGACGGTGTGGCGCAACATCTCGCGGCGCAGCGCCTCGCGCTTGGCGAGTTCGTCGCGGGCGCGCTGCTGCGCGGCGGCGAGCTTGCGCTGCCGCTCCAGCTCGAAAAGCTGTGTGGCGCGGATGAGGGTCACGGCCAGGATCGCCGCCAGCGCCCCTCGGAAAAGCTGGATCGGCGCGCCGGTGAGTTGCAGGAACAGGTCGGCGTTGATGATGTTGGAAGGGAAGAGACGGGTCTCGGTGACGAACATCTGACCCACCGCCCCGTAGACAAAGAAGGTGATCGACGCCACACGCAGGTCGTTGACGAAGCGGCGGCGCTCCTCCGCCAGCCGCCCCGCCTGCTTCCACAGCGCGTACCCGCTGATGAGCGCACCGGGGATCGCCAGGATATAGCGGCTCAGGGTGTCGGCCATCGCCAGCCAGGAATCAATGGTGGGGCGCATCGCGCCGCCGGGCCGGAGAAGCTGGCCCAGCACGATCACGCTGCCCAGCCAGAAGAGCACCATTACCCCGGCGATGGTCCACTCCGTCTGCGCCGGCCATCCGGTGGGCCGCAGCATTTTGACGCCGAACGCGATCAGCGCCATGAAGGACGCCGCCAGAATGACCACGCGCACCGCGTCGTACCACAGGGGAACCGGCGGCGCGCCGTGCAACGCGCCGTCCCTGACGAACATCTCCATCCACTCGTGCGCGCCGTGAATCAGGCCGAAGACGGCGAGGGGAAACAGCGCGCGCGCAAACGGCAGCCCCGACGCGGGCCGCCGCGACTCCAGCGCAACGGCCAGCCCCAGGGCGAAAAACCCCAGCCCGTACACGAAGTAGATAGGGATGATCGGGTGCGGGAACAGCTCATTCAACATAATCCGATTATACCCACCCTCGGCGATTCACAGGAGTGCGCCCGGAGAGCAGCTTCGCCAAGGCAAGAGAGGGGAAGAGTCGGCGGGGGCCTACAGCCCGCGCACCAGCGCCCACTCGCGCGAGTAGACGTAGGCCGCCAGCGCCATCGAGAGGCCGGCGTAACCCACGCCGCTGAGCAGCGCTGCCGCAAGCCTGGCCGGCAGCAACAGGCCGCTGAACAGGTCGCGGATGGCGACGATGGTGCCGAGCAGCGGCGTCACGTACCAGCCCATGCCCGCGTCGGAGGGGAGGCTGAACACCGCCAGAATCACCAGCGCCGGCAGCGCAAGCTGGATCACGAAGAGCAGGAGGTTGCTCTCGCGGTAGCTGCTGGCGAAGGTGCACCAGGCCATCACCAGGCTGTTGAGCATGACGATAAACGGCAACAACAGCAGCGCTAGGTAGAACACCAGGCGCAGCACCTGCGCGCCGCTTTGCGCGACCAGGTCGCCGACGCTCACCGCGCCCTCCTGTACCGCCAGCAGCGCTGGCGCTGCGCCCGCAAAGACGGAGAGGAACACGCCTTCGAGCAGCCACAGGCTCATCACCACCACCGATGCAATGAACACTACGGCCAGTTTCCCTGCCACGATGCCGAGCCGGCTTGCGGGGGTGAGCAACAGCGCTTCCATGGTGCGGCGTTCCTTCTCGCCTACCGTCGTATCGACGATCAGGCCCAGCCCGCCGCCCACCAGCCACGAGGTCACCGCCAGCGGCAGGAACAGCGCGCTCAGCGAGCCGCCAGCGCCGTCCGCGCCGGTCCCCCCGCCGACCGCCACCGCTTCCGTCACACCCTCGGTCGGGGCCTGCTCCTGACCGATCACCACCGGCGCGAGCCACGTCCGGTCCAGGTCCCGCGACTCCAGCCGCCGGTCCACCAGCGCGGCGTTGTACTGGTTGATGACGCCTCGCACCGCCGACGCCGCCAGCCCGGTGGTCCACGCGCCGTCGCGCAGGGTCATGGTCACGAAGGCAGTCTCCTCGCGCGCGACGCGCGCTTCAAAGTCCTCCGGCAGGGTGAGGACCATCAGCACCTCGCCCCAACCGACTTCGCCGGGCGGCTCGACCAGCTTGAGTGAGTCGCTCGCCTCTAGCCACGATACCAGTTCGGGCGCGGCGTCACGGTTGACCACCGCCACCGGGAAGCCCTGCGTGGCCCAATTAACCATCTGCACGCCGACGAACAGCCCGCCGCAGATCGCAATCGCTGGCAGGACGAAAGGCGGCGCGAGCAGGAAGAGCAAGGCGCGCCGGTCGCGCAACAACTCGCGCAGTTCCTTGTCAAACACCGTTCTAAAGACCTGCCAGAAGCCCATCTACCCCCCCCGCCGTCGGCAGCGTGCGCAGCGGTGTGCCGCGCAGCGCTGCGCGCAGCGCCTCGCGGTCGTCCCAGGGGTACTCGACCGTCCCGAAGCACATCGATTGCTCGTGGCCCTTGCCGCAGGCGATCACCACATCGCCGGGGCGCGCCAGCGCGCACGCGAAGGCGAGCGCCTGCCCCCGGTCGGGCGTGCGCCAGAATGTCTTCCCTTCGACCCCGCCACGCCGGACGCATCCCGCCGCCATCTCCGCCAGGATCGCCTCCAGCGACTCGGTGCGCGGGTCTTCGGCGGTGAGCACGGTCAGGTTGGCCAGCTCTGCCGCGACCTCGGCCATCAGCCGGCGCTTGGCCCGGTCGCGCAGCCCCGCGCTCCCGAAGACAGCGATGACCCGCCCGCCTGGCGCGGCCATGCCGCGCGCCGCTTCCAGCGCGCGCCGGAGCGCGTTGGGCGTATGCGCGAAGTCCACAACCGCGGTGAAGCCCTGCCCTTCGTCGATGCGCTCCATGCGGCCCGGCACCGGCGGCGTCTCGGCCACGCCCTGCCGGATGGCCGCCGGCGCGATGCCCAATGCATGGGCGACTGCCGCCGCCGCCAGGATGTTTGCCACGTTGAACCGGCCCGTGAGCCGGGTCTCTATCCGGGTTGCTGGAAAGTCCCGCGCAGGGGGCTTAAACCCCGTATCTGAGACTTCTTGGAAAGGGATGACATCAGCGGTCTTTATCGTGAAGCGCATCGCGTCCGGCCCGGAGCAAACGTCCGTCGCCCACAGGTCGGCTTCCGCGCCCGCCGCGCTATAGGTGAGCGCCGCCTCGTGCCCGGAGACCGACAGGATATGCGCCCACGAGGGATCGTCGCGGTTTACAATGGCCCACCTGCGCACGCCGGACTTGCGCGCACCCTCGTCGAGCATGGCGAAGAGGCGCGCTTTCGCGTCGCGGTACGCCTCCCACGTCCCGTGAAAGTCGAGGTGCTCATGCGTGATGTTGGTCATCACCGCGACATCGAACGCGCACGCATCGACGCGACGCTGCGCCAGCCCGTGACTCGTCGCCTCCAGCACACCATGCGTCAGCCCGGCGGCGACCATGCGCGCCAGGTACGCCTGCACTTCCGGGGCGGAAGGCGTGGTCACGTGCAGGCCGGTGTCCAGCGCCTCGTCGCCGATGAGCGCCTTGACCGTGCTGATTAACCCCGCGCGCAGCCCTGCCGCGCGCAGGATGTGGTAAATCAGGTGCGAAGTCGTGGTCTTGCCGTCGGTGCCGGTCACGCCGATCATGACCAGGCGGCGCGCCGGGAAACCGTGATACGCGGCGCTCAGCCAGGGGAGCACGGCCTGCGCGTCTGCGACCTGGATGTAGGGGACGCCGCCGGTATCGACCGCGCTTGGTGCGCGCTCACCGATCACCGCCGCTGCGCCTGCATTTGTCGCCTGCGCGATGAAGCGATGGCCGTCCACCGAGCCGCCGGCGCGCGCCACGAATACGCCGCCCGGCGCGACCTGCCGGCTGTCCTCGACGACGGGCGCGGCAACCTCCACGTCGTGTGCAGGCAACGCGAGAACACCCGGCGCTGCCGCCAGTAGCTCACTTAGCCGCAAGCAACCGCTCCTGTCAGGACTTCGATCTCATACACGGGGCCAGATTGTACCGGGGCATCCCATACAAAGCACAAAGGGGCGAACCTCTCTGCGGTCAGGTTCGCCCCCAGTGGGTCAGAAACCGAGCGTCGGTGAGAACAGCCGGAGCCAGTTGGTGTTGCAGATCGCACCGCAGGCCAGCACAAAGAACAGCGCCAGCAGGATCACTCCACAACCGCAGCCTAACGGTCCACGCCCAAACCCGAAGTTGTCCTGCAACCAGTCGAACAGCCACGCCAGCATGAGCAATTGTAGCAGTCCCCCCAGGCATCCCTGTCGTCTGTCGTACATTTTGTTGCCCTCCCTGATATACCGCTCGATCGTTTGCCGGCTTCATCCTCTTATACGCGCTGCTGCTGGAGGGGTTGCGCCGGTCGTCCCCGCGAATGGATGGTTAAACCCAAAGGGGCGGGCCGCTTCGCAGAGACCCGCCCCTTCCCCCCGTGTGTGGGATGAATGCTACCCGGCGCCCAATAAAACCAGATCATTCGCTCCGGGACAGCGGGCTTAAGCCCGCTGTCTGAAGCTTTATGGACCGGCGTTTACTGCAACTGCTGCTGGAGCCGGCGAAGTTGACCGGCGAAGCTGCTATCCACCACCTGGTCGCCGGCGCGGACGATCAGGCCGCCCAGGATGCTGGGGTTGACCTTGAACGTGATTTCCTCCGCGCCGATCTGCGCCTTCGCCGCGTTCTTCTCCGAGTCGGTCAGGGGCACAGCGCTGGTCACTTCCACAACCTTCGCGCTTAGGCCCTTGACCTCAGCAGGCACCCTGGCGAAGAAGTCATCCACCAGCGCGCGCTGCCGGGCCTCGTCCAGCGCCTCGCCGACCAGCTTGTGCGCCGCCGCGATTGCCAGCGCCGCCACCTGGCCGCGCATCTCCGAAAGGATCCGGTCCCGCCCCGCCTCGGCGTCATCCCTGGCGCGCTCGCGGATGCGCTGTGCTTCGGCTTCGGCCTCGGCGCGGATCGCCTTCGCCGCTTCCTCGGCGCGTGCGGCAGCCTCCTCGATGCGCCTGCGCGCCTCCTCGTCGGCCTGGGCCATGCGCTTATCGTAGTCGGCCTGGGCATTGGCGAGCTGTTCCTCTGCTTTTCGCGCGTTTTCCAGCCCCTCGGCGATGCGGCGCGAGCGGTCTTCGAGCATCTTGCTGACGCGCCGCCACACTACAGCCAGCAGCAGGAAGATCAGCAGAAAGTTGATAATCTGCGCGATTAAAAACCCACCGTTGATACCGAGCGCTTCCAAGGCTCACCTCCACTCGTGATGTTGCGCCGTCATGCGCCGAACACGAAGAGCAGGATCAACGCCACCACCAGCGCATAAATGGCGATGGCTTCCGTGAAGGCGATGCCCAGGATCATGTTCACCTGGATGGTGCCGGCGGCGTCGGGGTTGCGCCCGATGGCCTGGAGCGCGCCCATGACCAGCAACCCGATGCCAATGCCAGGACCCAGCGTGCCCACCATCGCAAGGCCGGCGCCAATCGCGATCAAACCTGCATCGGTCATTGAAGAAACCTCCTTAAGCGCGTGTGTACAAAATCCCTGTTAGTAGGTGTAGTAGGTCAGAAATCTATCTGAAAAACCGTTAACCCTCCAGACAAGGGGCTTAAGCCCCTTGTCTGAACGGGCGCTTAGTGGCCGTCTTCATGACCATGACCGGCCATCGCAACTCCGCTGAATACTGCAAAGAGCATGGCAAACACGAACGCCTGGATCGCGCCGACGAACAGCTCCAGCCCGTAGGCGACGCTCGGCAGTAACCAGGCGATCAGGAACGGCGTTACGAACAGCAAGATTTGCCCAGCGAAGATATTGCCGAAGAGACGGAAGGTGAACGAGATGATCTTGGCGACCTCCGAGATCAGCTCAAGGAAACCGACGATGAAGTCCATGACGCCCATCGGTTTCTTGCCGGCGTTGCCCAGGGCGGGGAGGTTGACGAATTTATAGATGTAGGCAATGCCCAGCGACCGGAACCCCAGAATTTGCACGGTCACCATCGCAATCAGGGCGATGGCGAGCGTGAAGTTCAGGTCGGTGGCCGAGGCGCGCACGAACGGCGTCACCACGTAGAGGGGCGTGCCCGCTTCGGCAACCTCACCCTCAGCAGCGGCGCTCTCGCTCGCGGCGGCTTCGCCTTCGGGAGCAGCTTCCACTTCATGTTCTTCGGGATGCAGCGCCGCCTCGCACGCCTCGTAGTCGGCCTCGGTCGCAACCTTGCCGGAGCCGCCGAGCGGAGCGCGCACGTCCAGCAAAACGCCCTGACGCGGGTAGCCGGTCACGCCTGGCTTGGCGCAGTGCATAACGCCGATGCTGTCCACGCCGGGGATCAATTCCAGCCAGTTGGCGGTGAGGACAAAGAGAAAGATCGTCGCCATGAGGGGGAAGACCAGCCGCGCCTTCTCGCCCGCGACCGACTTCGCCAGGTTGCCCAGCCCCTCGACGAGCATTTCAAAGATGCCTTGCAGCTTGTCGGGAATCGCTTTCAGGTTGCGCACGACCAGGAAGCCGAGCAGCAACACGATGGCGTCGGCGATGAGGGTGGCGACCATCGTGTTGGTCAACACGGGTGCGTCTTCGGTGCCGATGAGCACCTCGCCCGGCAACTGGATCACCGGCAGCGCGACAGCTAGGCCGAGATTTTGCGGCAGAACGCTGAGGGAGAGACCACAGGCGACGACGCCGATGACTAGGACGACGATGAAGATCACACATCCACGTTGTGCGCTGCTGCTCAAGAGCTACCCTCCTTGGATTCGGAGTTCTCGGACGACGCCGCCTGCTGAAGCGCCCGCGCCGTACTCAGCACTGAGCTGACCGTGAAGAACAGGCCTACCGGGATGCTCAGCAGGGGCAGCGCGACAATGAACAACGGGCGTGTGCCGAGTTGCGCGTCCAGCCAGATTCCGACTGCAAGCCCGGCGATCACCAGCACGACCATGCCACACCCCGCCTGTCCCGCGACAGCCCCCAGGGCGACGCTCCGTACCACGCCCGAAGACGAGCGTTTTGAGTCCATCCAGTGTCCTGATTGCGCTTTCTGGAACAAATACGCGGTAAAAGAGTACCAATTCGCTCCACAAAACGCAAAAATTGGCTAGAATAATCCACTCGCCGCGCTCGTGGACCACTCCAGCCACGGCCCAGTCAAGACCGTGCCCAGCAGCACCATCCCGACGATGGTGATGACCAGCGAGAACACGTAAGGCCGCGAAACCGGGATGGCTTTGTCGGCGTAGGCCGGCTGGTCCACGTACATGACTTTGGCGACGATGAGGTAGTAGTACAGGCCCACCAGCGCGTTAATTACGCCGACGACCGCCAGCCACACCATCCCTGCGTCCACCGCCGCCGAGAACACGAACAGCTTGCCGGCGAAGCCCGCCAGCGGCGGGATGCCGCCCAGGCTCAGCAGCGCCAGGAACATGGCGAACGCCAGCCGGGGCGCGCGCTGGTGCAGCCCGGCCATGTCCGCGATCGCGTCGCTGCCGGTCACGCGCGTGACCAGGATCACGACCGTGAAGGCCGCCAGGTTGGTGAGTACGTACATGAACATGTAGAACACCACCGCCGACACGCCGAGGCTGTTGTCCGCCGCGACCGCCGCCAGACCGATGAGCGCATAGCCCGCCTGCGCGATGCTGCTATACGCTAACAGCCGCTTGATGTTGCGCTGCACCAGCGCCAGCACGTTGCCCAGCGTCATCGTGATCGCGGCGAGCACCGAGATCACGACGATCCAAAACTCTTGGTAGTTCGGGAACACAGCCAGGAAGAAGCGCAGCAGCAACGCGAAGCTCGCCGCCTTGCTGCCCACCGAGATAAACGCGGTGATCGGCGTGGGCGCACCTTCGTACACGTCCGGCGTCCAGAAATGGAACGGGACCGCCGACACTTTGAACCCGAAGCCGACCAGCACCATCACCATGACGAGCAGGATGTACCCCGTCCCCAGGCCGTTGGCAGCCAGCGCGTCCGCGAGGCTGTACAGGTTGGTCTGCCCCGCCAGGCCGTAGAGCAGGCTCAGGCCGTAAAGCAAAATGGCGGAGGTGAATGCGCCGAACAAGAAGTACTTGACGCCGCTTTCGGCGCTCTTGGTGTCGCCACGCAGGAACCCGGTCAGGATGTAGAGCGAGATGCTCGTCGTCTCCAGCGCGACCAGGAGCATAATCAGGTCAGCAGTGGCGCTCATCAGGCACATGCCCAGGGTCGCCGCGATGACGATGGCGTAATACTCGCCCCGCCGCCCGATACGCGGGGCGTCGGCGGAGATGAGGCAGGTGATTGCCCCGGCGAGCAAGATCATGCTGCGGAAGATTTGCGCGGTCGTGTCGTGCCGGATCATCCCGCCCAGGAAGAGTTGCGCTTCCAGGCCGCCCTCTGGCACAGGCGCGAGGATCAGGTTGGCGACCAGGATCAGGACCATGCCGACGGCGGCGGTAAAGGCCGTCTCGCGCCGCTGCGACTCGCGGCGCAGCAGGTCCACCGCCAGCACGATCACCAGCAGGACGGCCAGCAAAAGCTCCGCCAGGACGGCCTGAACGCTGCCGAGCGCGTCAACCGTTACGAAGTCCAAGTTACCTCCCTCCCCTGCTAGCTTCCCGGAAGCTCAGAGCTTCGGGAAGCTGGAAGCTACATTCCCCCTAAAGCGGCGACAATGGGAGCCATGCCGGCCTGCACCATCGGGGCCATGACCACCGGCTGCACGCCCAGGATGAGCAACGCCGCGCACAGGATTCCCAGCGCCACTTTGTCGAGAGCGGTCACGTCGCCCACGCCGGCGAACTTCTTCGCGTCGAAGTTGCCGAAGAACACCAGTTGCACGACGCGCATCACGTAGGCGGCGGTGACGACGATGCTGACCGCGGCGACGATGGCGATCCAGGGGTAGTAGTTCAACAAGACCTGATTCCCGCCCAGGTTGAGCGCGGTGTCCGCGCCGGACCACACGCCGATATAGATGGGCAACTCGGCCACGAAGCCGCTGAAGCCGGGCATCCCCATGCTCACCAGGCCGCCTAAGATGAACGCCAGCGCCACGAGCGGCATCTTCTGCGCCATCCCGCCCAGGCTGGGGATGTCGCGCGTGTGCGCGCGGTCGTAGACCATGCCGACGCACGCGAAGAAGATCGCCGTCATCGCGCCGTGACTGAACATCTGCAAGCCCGCGCCGGTCATGCCGACGATGTTCATGGTGGCGAAGCCCATGCTCACCAGGCCCATGTGGCTCACGCTGCTGAAGCCGATGACGTACTTAAAGTCGCGCTGCCGGAAGGCGATGAACGCGCCGTACACCACGTTGACCAGCGTGAGGCCGATGATCCAGGGTAAGTGAATCTTCGCCCCTTCAGGCATCAGTTGCACGCCCAGGCGCAGCGCCGAGTACGCGCCGAGCTTCATCAGCACGCCGGCATGGATCATGGAGACGGCGCTCGGCGCGGCGACGTGGCCGTCGGGACTCCAGTTGTGGAACGGGAACACACCCGCCAGCACCCCAAATCCCAAGAACACGACCGGGAACCAGAACTTGGCAAGCGTCATGCCGTCGATCCCGCCGTAGCCGTCGGCGCTGAACGCGCCAAGCATCGAGGCGCGCTGGATGTGCTCGAAGTCGAAGCTGTAAGCCGACGCGCCTTCGGGCAGCAGGTCGGGGTTCTGCGCGAAGAAGTCGCCCGCGGCGAAGTACATCACCAGCACGCCGACCAGCGCCAGGATGCTGCCGGTGAGAATGTAGAGCGTGAGCTTCATCGCGGCGTATTCGCGCGTCACCTTCCAGCCCCACGTGGCGATCAGGATGTACATGGGGAAGATGGCGAACTCGTAAAAGAAGAACAGCACGAACAGGTCGAGCGCCACGAACACGCCGAGCACGCCGCTCACCAGCAGCATGAAGAACATCATGAACTCGCGCGTGCTCTCCTCAATGCCCCAACTGATCAGCACACCCGTGAAGCCCACCAGCGCGGTGAGCAGCACCATCGGCGCGCTGATGCCGTCCACGCCGAGCTTGTACTGAATGCCCAGCGACGGAATCCAATTGACCTGTTCGACGAAGCGGAAGGTGTCCGGCGCGATGGATACCTTACCTGCCTGGAAGTCGAAAGTTCCGTTGGCGAGCGCGTGCAGTTCGCTGCCGGGGTCGTTGACTTCGGCGTTGTAGCCGGCATAGACCAGCAGCGCCATAACCAGGACGACGCCGGTCGCGGCAGCCGCCACGACCCGCGCCCCCGTCTTGTCCTCTTTAGGGAGCAGCCAGATCACGACCGCCGCCGCAATCGGGGTGAGCAGGATCAGACTGAGTACCGGGATTTGCGGTGTCATGGGCGCTCCCTTTTACCCGAACAACGCCGTCGAGAACTGGTTGATGACCTGCACCAGCCAGCCGGGCGCGAGGCCGATCAGCAACATCAGCGCCATCAGCGGCGCGAGCGCGATCAACTCGCGCGCTTCGATTTCGAGCTTGGCACCTTGCCAGCGCATGTTCAGCGGGCCGTGCAACACCTGCTTGATGCCTTTGAGAATGTACAGCCCGGTGAAGAGCAGCCCGATCATGGAGAGCGCCGTCAGCGCCGAGAAGACCGGCCAGCTCCCGGAAATCACCATCCACTCGCTGACAAAGCCGCTCAGCCCCGGCAGGCCCAGGCTGCCCATCGAGCAGAAGATCATCACGCCGCCGTAGAGCGGGGCGATCAGCCACAGGCCGCCGAAGTCGTCCAGGTTGCGCGTGTGCGCCTTGTGATACAGCGCGCCGACGAGGAGGAACATCGCCGCCGAGCTGAGGCCATGCGTGAACATCTGCAAGATCGCGCCGTTGGTGGCGTGGACCGCGTGCGCGCCCTCCGCGCCGCCGCCGAGGGCGTACATCGCCACCGCAGTGCCGAGCACCACAAAGCCCATGTGGTTCACCGAGCTATACGCCACCAGCCGCTTGAAGTCCCGCTGCCCGTAGGAGCCAAACGCGCCGAGCACGACGCTCAGCATCCCCAGCACCGCGATGAACGGCGCGGCGTCCGCCGCCTGCTGCGGGAAGAGCGGCGCGACCAGCCGGAGCATCCCATACGCGCCGAGCTTCAGCAGCACGCCCGCCAGCAGCATCGAGCCGGCGGTGGGCGCTTCGGTGTGCGCGTCCGGCAGCCAGGTGTGGAACGGCCAGATGGGGATTTTGATGGCGAACGCGACGAAGAACGCGACGAACGCGATGCTCTTCACGGTCTCGATAGGTATGCCGAACAGGACGCCCTCATTGCCTGTATAGGCCGGCCACGCCGCCTGCAACGTCGGGATGTCAAACGTGCCCATCGTCAGGCCGACGACCTGCAACGCCAGCAGCAGCCCCAGCGAACCGGCCATGGTGTAGAGCAGGAACTTCATCGAGGCGTAGCGCCGATTTTCGCTGCCCCAGATGTTGATGAGGAAGTACATCGGGATCAGGCCGAACTCCCAGAAGATGAAGAAGATCACCAGGTCCAGCGCCACGAACACGCCCATCATGCCCATTTCCAACAGCAGGAACAGGGCCATATGCGCGTGCACCCGCTCGTGCACCTCGAAGCTGATGAGGATCGCCAGCGGCGTCAACAGTCCGGTGAGCAGCACCAGCGGCGCGCTCAACCCGTCGATGCCGACGCGCCATTTCACGCCGATCAGGTCAAACCAGCGCGCTTCTTCGGTGAAGCAGTAGCCGGCCCCGTTGGGCGTGCACTCCTGATACGCGAAGAAAGCCCACACTGCGAGGACCGCCACAATGAGCGCGAAGGCAAGCGCGGTCCACCGGGCCGCCCGCTCCTGGTCGCGCGGCAGGAGCACGACCACCGCCGCGCCGAGCAGGGGCAGGAAGGTGATCGCGCTGAGAATCCAGAAGTTCATAGGCTTGTTGCCCCCTATGGCTGTCCGTGGAACACTTCGTGCGCCGGCAGTTTGAAACCCGGCAACACGTCACCTCCATCCAACTCGTCACCGATGCCAAGGGTAACTGCTCCAGCGCCCGCTTGATGCACGGTAGTGGTTTTGGTGTCAGGATAAACGACCCACACCAGCCGCGTCCCCGCGTCCAGATAATCCAGCACCTTACTATGAATGTCGCTGGCCCGGTCGCTCGGAGATACGATTTCAACCGCGAGATCGGGCGCACCGGGGAAATAGCCTTTAGGCAGCGGCGTTGTCAAGCGGGCCTTAGCAACAAAGCTCACGTCGGGCGCGCGCACGGCATCGGGATTGGTGGCGAGCAAAAAGCCCCCCTCTGAGCCGCCAACCCTGCCCAAAGCGTTAGGAACCACATGGGTAATCAGGAGGTGGGCGATCCACGCTGAAAGGAAGAAATGCTCAGTCCCGCTTGGGGCCATTTTGACCACCGTCCCTTTGACCAGCTCGTACCCCTTCTCAAATGCCGACTGCTCCAACAACTCGTCGGCAGTGATCAACTTTTCCTGCACCGCCATCGGCTTATCCCCTGCCCATCCCTTATTATGATGGAGCACACAATCCGTCTCTATCTTATCGCGCCAGCGAGAGCACCAAAATCAACCCAATCACGATGGCCGAAATCGCCACGACCAGCAGGTATTGCTGAATCTTCCCGCTCTGGAGCGGGCGCAGCCAGGCCGCGAAGCGCCCGATGCCCATCGGGATGCCGTCGCCGATGCCGTCGATGACGGCGCTGTTCCACGCGCGGAAGAAATTGCCGATCTGCACCGCGACTCGCCCGACCAGATGCAGGAAGCCGTCGACGATCTGCCGGTCAACGATCAGGTATGTGAATTGCTCGCTGATCCAGTACGCCGGGCGCACGAAGAGCCGCGTATAGAGGCCGTCTTTGTAAACGCCCTTGACGTTCGAGTCGTCGAGGCGGTACTTGCGCGCGAGCACTTCGTTATATACCCAACCGCCCACGACGCCCTCCACCCAGTCCTTTTGATCGACCGCCTTGACGCCGCGCATGACGTAGACGTACCAACCGAGCGCCAGCCCGCCCAACGCGGCGAGGATCGAGAGGAGCGGCGCGCCGAGGTTGAAGTCAAGCGCGGGCGCTTCTTCCAGCATCGTCGGCGCGACGAAGTCATGCACGGTGCTGTGCCCCGCTGACGAGAAGATCGCGCCCAGGATCGGGAAGTCAGGGTGCACGCCCATGTAGCCGACGGTCAGTGTGAAGGCGGCCAAGATCACCAGCGGCAGCCACATGGTCCAGTGGCTCTCGGCGGCGTGTTTCGCCGCTTCGGTGCGGGCGTCGCCCAGGAAGGTCATGGCGATCTGGCGCATGGTGTAGAACGCGGTCAGGAACGCCGCCGCGACCAGCATCACCAGCACCCAGATGCCCAACCCGTAACCCTGGCCGGCCTGGTGCAGCGCGTCGGCGATGATCTCGTCCTTGCTCCAGAAGCCCGCCGTCACGATGGGGAAGCCGGCCAGCGCCATGCCGCCGATCACGAACGTCCAGAAGGTAATGGGCATCTTGCGGCGCAGGCCGCCCATGTTGCGCATGTCCTGCGCGTCGAACCATTGATGCGCGTGACCGTGCGAATGCCCGGCTACATGGTGCTCGCCGTGCTCCATGCCGTGTATCACCGAGCCGGACCCCATAAACAACAGCGCCTTGAAAATCGCGTGTGTGACCAGGTGGAAGCTCGCCGCCACGTAGGCGCCGAGGCCGAGCGCGGCCATCATGTAGCCAAGCTGGCTGATGGTGCTGTAGGCGAGCACCGCCTTGACATCGTTTTGCACCACCGCCATCGTCGCGGCGAAGAGCGCGGTAAACGCGCCGATCAGCCCCAGCGCGACCATCGGCGCGGTGAAGTCGCCTTCGTGGTGGAAGCCCGCGCTCAGGATCGGGAACATGCGGATGGCCATGAACACGCCCGCGCTCACCATCGTCGCCGCGTGGATCATCGCGCTGACGGGCGTGGGGCCTTCCATCGCGTCGGGCAACCAGGTGTGAAGCGGGAACTGCGCGCTCTTGCCGACCGCGCCCGCCACGAGCAGCAGCCCGGCAAGGCCGGCAATGGAAATGCCGGGGATCACGCTCTCGGCGGTCGCCAGGTGCTCCAGGAGGCGCTCGTCGCGCAGGAGCGCCCCATAGCCGAGCGTGCCCGCTTCTGCAAACAGGTAGGCGATGCCCAGGATCATGAGCACATCGCCGACGCGCGTGGTGATGAACGCCTTGACCGCCGCGTTGCGCGGGTTGGTGGTCTTGTTCGCTTCGGGGGGATAGTCCTTGTGCGCCCAGAAGCCGATGAGCAGGTACGAGCACAGGCCCATCACCTCCCAGCCGATGAAGAGCAGCAGCAGGTTATCGGCGACGACGAGCGTGAGCATCGCGCCGGCGAAGAGCGCGATGTAGCTGAAGAAGCGGCTGTACCTCTCGTCGTGGGCCATGTAGCCGTGGCTGTAGATGAAGATCATCGCGCACGTCAGCGGCACGAAGAACAGGCCGACCACGGTTAACGGATCGACCATCACGCCCATCTGGAAATAGCGATCCGACCCCATCGGATACCAGTTGGCCGCGCAGTAGATCGGCTCTTCGGCCAGCAACGCGCCGCCCTGGTTGTAGCCGTTCACCACGACGATAATGCTGAACAGCCACGAGAGCAGGATCGCGCCAATCGCCAGCAGCGCGTTGACCAGCCGCCAGCGCTCACGCAGGGTTTTGCTTGCGTCCAGGAAACTGATGAGGAAGAACGCGATGACCGGCGGGAACGGGATCATCCAGGTGATGGTTTCAAGCGTTTGGGTGTCCAATGCCTATCCCTTCATCAGGTCGGCTTCTTCGGCGATGACCGTCTGCCGCGTGCGGTAGAGGGCGATCATCAGCGCCAGCCCGACGGCGGCCTCGGCGGCGGCGACGATGAGCACGAACACGGCGAACGCCTGCCCTGCCATCCCGCCGCGCACCCCGATCACGCTTTCGGGCGTCAGGTAGCGCCAGAACGCCACCAGGT
>DAOTXU010000150.1:0-9281 GCA_034435135.1 Anaerolineae bacterium
GCAGGTCGTGCAGGCGCACGGCGGGTGAGTCTCCGCGTCGGGAGTCTTTTAGGGTAGCGCCACAGAATAGCGTAGAGCGTCCATACGCGGGGCACGCGCGCGTCTTTTAGCCTGAACTGATTCAAACTTACGCCAACAGCTGGCCGTGCTAAGGCCTTTCTCTACCTCACCCCCGTCTCGCCTGCGGCGCGACACCCCCTCTCCGCTTGCGGCTATAGTCCGACGTAGCCGGGAGAGGGGGACGGGGGGTGAGGTGTCCGCCAACACGACAAGCACCACACGCACCGCGGTCGTTGGCTCAAAAGCTTGAATCACTTCCCTGTTTCAACCATCGGGTGGGTGGGACATGGGGGCTTAAGCCCCTTGTCCTGTTTCCAGATGGGACGGGTGCGCTGGACCCCGTGATCTTGTGGAGCTGTCTGCAGAAGCTCCGCTTTCGGAAACGCTTGTCTTTTTTGTCGCTGAACTGTAGACTGTAAGCGCGATAACCTTCACGGGGGGAGAGAACACCGTGCGAAGCCAGACCAACCGCGCGCCCCGGCTGTGGCCGCTGGTGGTGATCGCCGTCGGCGTGCTGCTGCTGTTGTCGAACTTCCGGCTGCTCACGTTCGACGTGTTGCAGTTGTGGCCGCTGCTGGTGATCGCCCTCGGCTTTCAGTTGCTTCGCCAGGGCGACCTGGGCTTGAGCTGGCAGGGGCAGACGTTCGGCATCACGCGCGGGAGCGTGCAGCGCGCCACGTTGGAGGCCGACGCCGGCGAGCTGGACCTGAACCTGCGCGCGCTGCGCAAAGAGGGCCGCCTCGCCGCCGGGCAGTACACGGCGCGGAGTCGCCCACGCCTCGAAGTGCTGCACAACGAGGCCACGCTGCGGATGCGGCGCGGCGATACCTGGCTGCTTTCCCTGGCCGACTGGGAAGTCGGGCTGGCGCGCGACCTCCCCTGGCGGCTGCTGCTGAGCACACACCTGGGCGCGCTCCACGCCGACCTGAGCGACGTCATCGTCGAAGAAGCGCGCTTGGCGACAGGGATTGGGGACATCAAGCTCGTGTGCCCGCGCACCCCCGCCGGGCCGATGTGGGCGCGCTCGACGTTCGGCAACATCTCGGTCGAGGTGCCGGAGAACATGCCGGCGACGGTGCGTGTGCGCGGCACCGCTTTGAGCAACATCAAAGTGAGCGACCGCTTTCGCGGGGCTGGGCCGGGCGTGTGGGTCACGGACGGGTATGAGGCGACCGACGGCGAAGGCGCGCTCTCCGTTGAGATCGAATCGGTGGTGGGCGACGTGCACATCACGTGATGCCGGCCCGGCGCGGGTGTGGGCGTAAAAAAACAGCCCGGCGTTCCGAAGCCGGGCTTTCTATTGCCCCACGGCGGGCGTAGGGTCGGGTTCGGGCTGAAGGCGCGCTTTGTACAGTTGGAAGTAGAACAGGCTGCCCTCGCCGTAGACCGACGTAACCCCGATTTTCCCGCTGTGCGCTTCGATAATCTGCTTGGAAATTGCCAGGCCCAGCCCCGCGCCGCCATAGCGCCGGCGCACGCTGCCATCGACCTGGTAGAAGCGCTCAAAGACCTTTTCGAGCTTGTCCTCCGGGATGCCGATGCCCTGGTCTTCAACTTCAACGCGCAGGTGCGGGCCGTCATCCAGCACGCGCACCGTGATGGTGGTTCCTTCAGGGCTGAACTTCCGCGCGTTGCTGAGCAGGTTATCCATCACCTGGCCCAACCGGCCCCGGTCGCCCATGGTCGCGGGAAGCTCAGGCGCAATCTCGACGACGACGTTGAGGCCGGCCTCGGTCGCGGCAGGCAGGAAGCCCTCCACCGCGTGCCTGACGATCTCCCCCAGGTCTACGAGTTGCAAATCGAGCGTGTCGGCGCTGATCTTCTTGAGCGACAACATGTCGTCCATCAGCCCCTTGAGGACGTTGGTCTTTCGGGCCACGTAATCGAGCGCGTTCTGTTGTTGAGAGGTCAACTCGCCCATCGCGCCGGACAACAGGAGTTCGACGTAGCTCTTGATGAACGTGAGCGGGGTGCGGATTTCGTGCGAGACGTTGCGGACCAGCTCATCTTTAAGCCGATCCGCCTCGGCGAGGTCGTCGTAAGCCTCCTTGAGCGAGCGGTGGCTGGCTTTGAGCGTCTCGTACAGGCGCGCGTTGTCGAGCGCGGTGGCGGTCTGGGTGGCGATGGTATAAAGGGTGCGTTCCTCGACCTCGCCGTAGGCGTCAGGGATGAGGCTGCTCACCTGGATGCAGCCGATCAGGCTGTCGGCGATGATAAGCGGCGCAGCCAGGCGCGCGGACACGTCTTCAGGCAGCATGGTCGGCAAGATGTGAAAGTCGCCGATGATCTGGGTTTCGACCATGCGCGGGTTGACCGGCTCGCCAGACAGATCGCGGTAGAAGCTGATGAGACTGTCCCGAATCTGGTGGACGGTCTGGTCGCTCAGCGGGCGCGCGATCAGCATGACCAGGCGGTGGGGGTCGCCGACCACAAACATCCCCCCCACGTCAAAGTGAATGGCGTCTTGCAGCTTATCCAGCACATAACCGGGGATGGCCTGGACGTTCAGCGAGACGAGGAGGCGGGTCATCTCGTATAGCGTGCGCGATTCGCGCTCGCGGGCTTCGGTCTGCTGAAACAGCCGGATGTTGTCGATAGTGGCGGCGATCTGGTTGGCGAAGGCGGTGATGATCGCGCCGTGGCGCTCGGTGTACGTATTGGGCGTGGCGCTTTCGACGCTGAGGATGCCGATCACGCGCCCCCGGCTGATGAGCGGCGCGCCCATCCAGGAGCGGACACGCTCCGTTCCCTTTAGCGTCTGCCATTCCTCGTACTTCTGGGTGTCGGGGATCACCAAATGGCGGCGGTTGCGCACAATCCAGCGCGAGGTCGCCAGGGTGCTCAAATCCACTTTCAAGATTTCGGGCATCGGGTCAGTGGGATAGCCCAGAGAGTGCGCGACGCGCATCTCGTCGCCCTCGACGAGCCGGACCTGGCCGCTGTCGAAATCGAGCACCGAACGCAGTTCGCGCAGGATCGTGTCGAGCACCTTGTCCAGGTTAAACGTCTCGCTAATCAGGCGCGAGACGCGCGAGAGCGCCTCCGCCAGGTGACGCTGGCGGTTGCTCTCGTCGATGAGGCGCGCGTTGTCTACGGCAATGGCGGCCTGGTTGGCAAGGGAGGCCAGCAGGCGCAGGTCGCTGTTGCTGAAAGGAGTCCTGTTAACGGAGCGCGAAAGCGTAATCGCGCCTAGCACGTGCTCCTCGACCCGTAAGGGGACGGAGAGATAACTTGCTGGGATGTGCTCGATGCCGGGAAGGATCAGGCCTGCGTGCGGGTCGCTGCCCGGATCATTGACGATTTCACCCTGGCCCCGCAACACCACGCGCCCCGTCAACCCTTCGCCGAGGCGGATGCTGAAGTCGCGCATTTTGTCTGCTTCGGGGAGCAGGGCGACAAAGGGCAGCAGGGTTTCGCCGTCATCCTGGAGTAGAAAGAGCAAAGCCTCATCGGCGCGGATGAGACGTTTGGCGCGCTCGGTGATGATTTCCAGGCGCGTCTTCAAGCCCAGGTTGGCGGAAAGCGTCTCCGCCGCCGCGAGCAACGCGGTGACTTCAAGTCCGCGCTGGTGCTTCTCCTCATAAAGCTGAGCATTCTCAAGCGCGATGCCGATGCGGTGTCCGATCAGCTTAAGGAGGCTGCGTTCGTTTTCAGCGAGGGGGCGGTGCTGGTAGCGCACCAGGTTGAGCACCCCATGAACGGCTTCACGGGCGTAGAGCGGTACCAGCGTTAGCGAGGCGTCCGGGGCGACATCGGCGCGCGGGTCATACAGACGCATAACATAGCCGAACCGGGACAACGTCTGGAGGGCGAATTTCTGGAACAGGTCGGTCCCCTCTAACTGGTCCACGCGGATCGCGCTTTCTGCGGCCAGTTGTTTGAGCACGCGGGGCATGTTAAACGAGACAAAGGGGACCACCCGATTCGTGGCACGGTCAACGGTCATGACGCCAAGCGCGTCAAAGGCCAGGGTTTGCTGGATGCGGATCAGGGTTTGGGTGAGCGCGTCCGACAGATCGGTGGTTTCCTGCAAGATCATGCCGATGTCGTTCAGCAAGGCGAGTTCATCGGCGCGCTGCTGGTGTTGCGCCAGGATTTGGGCGGTGTCAATGGCGACGCCGACGGCACGGGCGATGCCTATCAGCAGCGCACGCTCCTCCGGTGCGAAGGTGTGCGCGTGTTCCGAGCCGAGGATAAGCAGGCCAAGCGTGCGCCCGCGCGCCTGAAGCGGCAGGGTGGCGCCGCTGACGCAGTTGGCGCCAAAGCTGAGCGCGCGCCCGGCGCGGGCGCTGGCGGCAGGGATGTCAGGGAAAAAGATCGGTTCGCCGGTCTGGATCACCCGCCACTGGTGGCTGTCCGGCGGAGACGGCGCGAAAGAGTCAAAATCGGGCTGCGACACCCTGTCCCAAACGACCGGTTCAAACTCCTGGGTCTCGGCGTTATAGAACACAATCGCGCCGGCCTCGAAATGGGTATATTGCCAGATCGCGTCCAAAGCGGCGCGCAGCGTCGCCTGCAACTCAAGCGGCTGGCTGACAGCTTCAGTGATCGCGTGGAGGATGGACAATTCGTGGCTGCGACGGCGCAGCGCTGGCTCGACCGGCGGGGCGCTGCGCGCCGGCTTTGCGGGCAGGAGGCGCTCAATCTGCGCCAGGAGCGCTTCCGGCGTCGCGTCATCGAGCGTGTGCACGCCGGAGTGTTCCGCGATCCGCGCTGAGGTGTCAGTGTCGTGGTCGCCGCCCACAAGCAGCAGAGGCGTGCGGGGGTTATGGTCCTGGATCAGGCCCCAGGTCCGGTCGTCAATCGGGGCGCAGGCGACGATAAGATCGCAGGTCTGATGAAAGTCGGTGCAAAGTCTATAGGGCAGGCGTTGGAGAGCGTCGGACAATGCATCGGCAAGACCAATAAGCAGGATGCGGGCAGGCTCACCTTCTTGTTTCATAAAGAAGATAACAGCTCGCTCCAGGCCGCGCGGGCCAAGAACCGCGTCAAGGTTAGTTCGATTATACGTCAGTTGAGAAGGGGTGGCAACCCTCGCCCAACAGTACCTTTATGCTACATTGACTCCGACACCAGGAATCGCTAAGCGCGCCCGGTTTTCGGCGGCCTACGCCGCTGGCAACACCGCGACCCACAGCCGGCGGCTGCGCGGGCCGTCGAACTCGGCCAGGTAGACGCCCTGCCAGCTCCCCAACTGGAGCCTGCCGCCGCTGACCAGCACAAACGCGCTCACGCCCAACAAAGACGCCTTGATATGCGCTGGGGAGTTGCCCTCGCTGTGGCGATGGCGCGGGTCGTCGTGGACAAGATCGTTCACGGTGAGCAGGAGATCGCGCCGCACGTCGGGGTCCCAGTTCTCGTTCAGAGTCAGTGCGGCGGTGGTGTGCGGTACGAAGAGCAGGCACACGCCCTCGCGCACGCCGCTTTCATCAACCGCGCGTTGCACCATCGGCGTGATGTCTTGCAGTTCGGTCGGGGCGCTGGTCCGTATATTGAGCGTCATCATGAGTCTATCCTCGCGGTGCGTTTATGGGCTATCCTTACGGAGTTTATACCCTATCCCGCTCGCACTCTTATAACCTCAGCAGAAGAGTGTGTCGTGTAGGGCGCTGATTGAGGGCGATTGCATAAAAGCGGAGTCCGTCCCGCCACAGCGAGAGCGCAGATTGAAACGCTGCTAGCCAGAATGCGTTGAGAGCGTCAAGACATACCTTACCCGCTTCCCTGACGCCAGGAGAGCGCTGACCAGGCTCCCTCTCCGCTGTCCCGCCACTTCAACCCTGGCAATACTGCCCTGTGCGGCCTTTGCGATTGCCCAGAACAAAACAAGATTGACGAAATTCCCCCTCTCGTCTAAAATCAAGCCTCTAACTTTTGGCGGGAAATTGACCGGTGTTTGAAAGCCTGAGCGACAAGCTACAGAGCGTCTTCGCAAGCCTGAGCCGGCGCGGCAAGCTGACCGAGGCGGACGTTAACGCCGCCTTGCGCGAGGTGCGCCTGGCTTTGTTGGAAGCCGACGTCAGCTACGAAGTGACGAAAGACTTCATCAAGCGCGTGCGCGAGCGCGCCGTCGGCGCGGAGGTGATCAAGAGCCTCAACCCGGCGCAGACCGTCATCAAGATCGTCAACGAGGAGTTGATCGCCACGCTCGGCGAGCCGGGCCGGTTGAACCTGAGCGGGCCGACGCCGCGCGTCATCATGCTGGTGGGGCTGCAAGGCTCCGGCAAGACGACCGTGGCGGCCAAGCTCGCGCGCAAGTTGCGCGAGGACGGGAGCCGGCCCTGGCTGATCGCCGCCGACACCTACCGGCCAGCGGCGGTGGACCAGTTGGAGACGCTCGCCCGGCAACTGAACGTCCCGGTCCACGCGGAGGGCGTCAAGCCCGATCCGGTGGACATCTGCAAGCGGGGCGTGAAGGCCGCGCGCGCGGCCGGCGCGACCGTGGCGATCATCGACACCGCCGGGCGTTTGCAGATCGACGACCGCATGATGAAAGAGCTGGCGGCGATCCGCCAAGCGACCGACCCCGCCGAAGTTCTGTTGGTGGCGGACGCGATGACGGGCCAGGAGGCGGTGAACATCGCCAGAGGCTTCGACGAGCGCGTCGGGCTGACCGGCCTGATCCTGACCAAGATCGACGGCGACGCGCGCGGCGGCGCGGCGATCAGTATGCGCGCGGTCACGGGCGTGCCGATTAAGTTTTTGGGCACGGGCGAGAAACTCGACGCGATAGAGGCCTTCCACCCCGACCGGCTGGCGTCGCGCATCCTGGGGATGGGCGACATCCTGAGCCTGATCGAGCGGGCCGAGCAGGCGTTCGACGAGGAGCAGGCGCGCAAGATGCAAGAAAAACTCCTCGCCAACACTTTCACGCTGGAAGACTTCTTGCAGCAGCTTCAGCAAGTCAAACGCATGGGGCCGCTCTCCCAATTGCTGGAGATGATCCCCGGCGTCAACCGGATGATGAAGCAGATCAGCCCCGAAGTGACCGACAAGCAGTTCAAGCAAATCGAGGCGATCATCTATTCGATGACACCCGCTGAGCGCCGTAACCCGAAGGTCATCAACGCGAGCCGCAAACGGCGCATTGCGCGGGGCAGCGGCACGAGCGTGCAAGATATCAATGCGCTCTTGCAGCAATTTCGGCAGATGCAGCGCTTGATGCAAACCCTAAAAAAGGGTAAGATGCCAGGCATACCTGGCCTGTTCCGGTGAAGCGCCGCGAGCCGGCACAATGGGCGGCGGCGCTTATTTATTGCGCATCGTTGTCAGCTAGTCTGTCCTGAAAGGAGCAGAGGCTCAAACACATGGTTCGTATCCGTTTGCGCCGGGTAGGCGCGAAGAGCCAGCCGAGTTACCGTATCGTTGTCGCCGATTCGCGCAGTCCACGCGATGGGCGGTATGTGGAAGTGATCGGGTTCTACAACCCGCTTACCGATCCGCCGACCATGCAGGTGGAAGCAGAACGCGCGCTACACTGGCTTAGTGTGGGTGCACAGCCCTCTGAGCCGGTGAAACACATCCTGGGGAAATTGGGCATCCTGGAACGCTATGAGCGCGTGCGCCAGGGTGAGTCGATTGAGAGTGTAGCTGCGGGGGCGGAAACCGCGCCCAATGGGTCCGCTTGACGCCCAGACCCGACTCCACAGCCCAGGCAGCGCCAGAAGCGGAGGCGGACGCTGAGCGCCCTGGCTTGCCAGCGTTTGGATGCAACACCGCCATGAGGAGCGACTCGTGTGGTGCCCGGCGGTAACACGCCGGGCGCCGGCATGGCTATCGACCACAGCATTTGCCTCGCCCAGGAAATGGAGGAGTCGCAATGAAGGAACTGGTTGAGTACATCGCCAAATCCCTGGTGGATGATCCGTCACAGGTGCGCGTGAACGAGATTCAGGGCGCGACCTCCGTCATCCTCGAACTCCATGTGGCGCCTGACGACATGGGCCGCGTTATCGGCAAGCAGGGGCGCGTAGCGAACGCCATCCGCACGTTGCTGCGAGTCATCGCCGCCAAGCAGGGGAAGCGGGTTACGCTCGAAATCGTCTGACGGCGCTCACAAGACCGATGTCAAGCGGGAAGCAAACGTCCCATCGGCGTGAGCGGGGTTCAAAGGCGAGAAGCCTGGCCTCTGAACCCCGCTTTTTGGCTTTAGGCCGGGTGCTCCGTCCGCACGGCGTGCAGGGCGAATTGCTCTTGCAGACGCTCACCGACTACCCGGAGCGCATTGGCGCGTTGGATGTGGTGTACCTGACCGACGATATCGACGGCGCCGACGCGGTCGCCCACCCGGTGGTTAGCGCGCGCCGCCACCGGGGCAGTGTCATCCTGCGCCTGGGGACGGTGCACAGCTGCGACCAAGCGGAGGCGTGGCGCGACGCCTGGGTGCTCGTGGCGTTGGAGGACGCCGTTCCGCTGGAGAACGGCGAGTATTACCTGTTCCAGTTGATCGGCCTGGAGGTCGTCACCGTCACCGGGGAGACGTTGGGCGTGCTGGAGGAAGTCATCGAGACCGGGGCGAACGATGTCTACATCGTTCGCGGCGGGCCGCGCGGCGAGGTGCTGGTCCCGGCAGCGCCGCACGTGGTGCGTGAGGTGAACTTCGAGGCGCGCCGGGTGACGGTCGATCTCCCCGATGGATTGCTATCCTAGCACCTTCAGTTTTCAAAATTTCTCTACAAACAGAGTGCGGTGGAGCGTTCGACACAGCTCGCGCACAGCGCCAATTGTATTGGTTCACCTTATGGTCCCCGCGACTGAAGTCGCGGATTAATTCGTAACCTTGGCGGCGCAGTTGTGCGATTAGCCGCCGATTTTAGCCGGAAGGTTGCGAAAAACGCAACACAGTGCCGCATAGGGCGGGCAAGGTGAACAGACCGCAAATCTATTGACAAGCACGCAAAAATTGTTAAAATGCTTCGCTGGCAGGCTTAAGTTAGCCTTGCCCTAGATTGGGACGCCCACATAGCTCAGTCGGTAGAGCGCATTCTTGGTAAGAATGAGGTCATGGGTTCAAATCCCATTGTGGGCTTTTTAATGTCCCATCCCTGTGTCTTGTGCTACTACCTGTTGTTTAGGAGGCCACTCCAAGATGGGGAAGCAGAAGTTTGAGCGGACGAAGCCGCATGTGAACGTGGGGACGATCGGGCACATCGATCACGGCAAGACCACGCTGACGGCGGCGATCACCAAGGTGCTGGCGTACAAGGGGCAGGCGCAGTTTC